>JACRPH010000054.1 GCA_016214025.1 Candidatus Woesearchaeota archaeon | reverse complement strand
AGATAAAAGAAAACTTTTTAAACACCAGCTGTTTTAAGAGGAAATATAATAATTTAAACCAAGGGAGGTGGATATAAAATGGTAGGAAAATCAGTAACGAATAAGCTGATTGCGTATTCGTTTACGGTAGGAGTAGTAATCGCCCTAATTTTGGGATTGATTGCAGCAAGGTTGCCCGGAAATGTAGTGGGAGTATTGACTAGCCTGTTAATTCTAGCAGGTATTGTGGTGGGATTCTTCAACATAACCCCCACTGAAGCAAAGGACTATGTGTTCTATGTAACCGCCATAATCTTAGTTATATATCTAGGCGGAAACAACTTGGGCCAGCTGCAGTTTGTAGGCAAATACCTGGTAAGCGTGCTAGGAACAATAATGGCTTTCATCTTGCCTAGCGTGATTATCGTAGGCATAAAAGCGGTGATAAACTTAGCTAAAGACTAAAAGTTTTGTTTTTTTATTTTTTCTTTTTCTTTCTCAGAGAAACGCTTATTAACTCTATGAGAATACTTCTTAACTCATGCAAATATCTTTTTTTGAGGAGTTCCCGACTAAAAGCAATCTTGCTAAGCTGAAATTAGTTAGTTGGTCGACTAAGCTGTACTTGGGAGCCAAGAGTGCAACTGAGTTTAATCGAATAAAATCTGCTATAAAGAGCAAACAGGTCAAAGAGGTAATCTACTGGCCGCTTCTGGAGAAGAAAGAAGGATATTGGATTTCTCCGTTTAGCCAAAGAAAAGCCCTATTAAGAATCTTTGCCGAACTAAAGAATAGGAAAATACCAATAATGCTGGATTTGGAACTTCCCGCCACCCAGAACCCGCTATTGTACCTCACCCAGAGCTTTAATTTTTGTAGGAATAAGAAACTAATAACGAATTTCATCCAGAATTATGGGGGAGATGTTTACCTGGCTGAATATTATCCGGAAGGGAAATGGAAAGAAAGCATTATGAAATTGATAGGATTACATTACTCTCTTCCTAAAGTGAAAATTATCAAGATGGTGTATCATTCTTTACATCGCTTCATCAACCAAGAATTTCTGGAGAAAGAATTTAAGCGCGGAGTGAACGAATACGGAAAGAATTATGTGGTTGCTTTGGGAACAATTGCACCCGGAATACATGGAACGGAGCCGAAGATTAGTTTGAAGCAATTACAACTGGATCTGGACACGGCACGGAAGTGCGGAATTAAAGAGGTGGTGATGTTTAGGCTGGGAGGGTTGGATAGGAGGTGTGGGAAGGTGTTTTAATCTCCGTTCTCCTCCCCGCCATTCTAATCTTCTTCCTTACTATACCTAACTCCCTTTAAACTCTTCTTCCTTACTATACTTAGCTCCCTTTAAACTCTTCTTCTTTGGCACTATCCCACCATTTGCGGAAGGGAATAACCGTTCTGATTTGGGTTATCATCAGAAGCTGATCGCCGCGGGTGACGTGCAGGGTGGGATTACGCAAGGCATCGGTAATAACATAAACAAAATACCGCTCTCGCTGCTCCTGCAACGTCCTGAATTGCCGGGTAGTCAAGTAAATATCGGGATTGGGCTTTTCACTGCTCTTTATTTCAATGTAGCGTTCAGCTGATTGCACAAAGCCTTCACCTTCTTCCTCTGGCATTAAATCATAGCCAAATACTTCCTGTGAATGGGGAATTTCCTGCGCCTTTCGCCCTTTGTGCTGCTCATAACGCAAAGCCAGAAGCACCCCAATTCGCTCAATAATATTTTTTTTAAAGCGTTTTTCACTTAGTTTGGCATCTACCCCTAACTGTCGGAAAAATTGATGCCAGCTGCTTTTCTGGTGTTCAGTGCAATTGTGCACAAAGCCATCATCTACAAAATTAAATGGAAAATCCAATAAGCCTTTCGCCTGCAGCTCATGCAGTTTGCAGATAGGATTATATCCTGCAGAAAAAATCAGTTGAGTTGGCGGTACCCACTCTCCGCTGCGGTCAGGAAGAGTAATAAATCCCAAATGCTGGCTCATAAGGCTTCCTTTTTCCCACAATTCTTTATAGGTGATAATCTTAGCTTTTTTTTCCTCATCACTAAAACTATTCCAATGTTGCTGTACATAGAGCAATTCTTTGCTGCGCAGAAGGCCGTCAATATCTTCCTGCGAGAGAGTAGGCAATCTGCAGGAAGAAAAAAAATCAAGAAGAGCATTATCAGAGGTTAAAGCTGGATGCACGAGTTTAAGAAATTCGCGCAGTTGGAAGGGAACTTTCAATCCTCTTGGATTAAGATATAAAGAAGGCATTCCTATCAGCAGAGCATCGTCGGTCAGAAAGAGGGGCTTATCCTTAAGCCTGAGAAGCAATGACGGATTTTCTTCAACAGCGGGAATAAGGTAAGAACGATAAAACTCAAGAAAAAAAGTTAAGTCTTTTTGCCGGGCTTTTAATTGCAGCAGCTCCTGCAGTTTTTCCTCTGAGCTTAGCTCCCCCCAGAGAGCAGGGCCTTTTTCAATATAATTCTGCAGTGCGGCTGGAATGGAACAGCGCTCATGCAGTACTTTCTTCTGGGGATATAACTGCTGCAGGAGTTGGCCGTCAAGCAGCGGGCGGAGCTTTTTCTCTACCATTAGCGCTTGTGCTATTTTGATGCTCGAGCCATCTTCAGCTACAAGCACTGGATGTTGAAGCAGGTATTCCCGCAGGGGCTTTTTAATCCGCTGCTCAAACAATTCATGGCCGCCCGGAAGCGCATAAAGTATCTCCGTAAAATGGAATTTCCAGGAATCATGAGCAAGGAAGGCCGGAATGCACTTTGCTACGAGCAGTTCGCGCAAGCAATCCGCCAGCCAGGTATTCCACTGGCACTCTCTGGCTAACTCTCCTCTACCAGTCATGGTCAAAAAATCAGCTTGAACCACGAAAGAAAGCCCGCTGGGTATTTCTTTTAAGGGAAGAAAACTGAACACCCCTATATGAGCCGTGCCTTTCTCACCTTTACTTAAGTTATTCTGATGATCTAACTTAAAAGCCACTGCCACTTCTCGTGCCGACACCTGCTGCCGTTCCCATTCTATGGTAAGAGAATCATTTTGCACATGATTAGGAACAGTAAACTTGGCATGAAAGAGCAGCCACTGTTCTGGAGGATGTGCCACTCCCTGCGTAGACTCCTGAAGCTGAAAGAGCTGATAATCTGCAGTTTCCGACACAAAAGATTTAGTGATAGTACGATGTTTGTGCTGCTGATTCACACATTCTAATTCCTGCAGATGGTTCAAGAACAATAAAATTCGGCTGTTGAGACTATCTATTTCTGTTTTGGGAATCTGTGCCGAGCCGTAGAGGGGAAGATAAAACTGGGTATTGTACTCCGAACTAATTGGCGAAAGAGGCTGAGCTAGCCACAAAGGCACAATTTGCCAGGGGATGCGGGAATCATTCCAGTGATCCTGATCAAAGGTAAATTGCCATGCTCCTGAATAAATTTGTGGTTTTTTAGAGATGAGAAATACTGCTTTGAATCCTACTCCCAAATAGCCAATATAATCCTGTACCGTTTTGGAAGAGCGGCCCACTTTACAAATGCTGGTGACATCTTTTTCAGAAAAGGGCCAGCCATTATTGGAAATATGCAGAGCATCGGGAGAAATTTCTATTTTCATTTTGCTGCTATGGGCATCGTCAGCATTCTGGATAAATTCCATCAGAAAACTGCCGTAGCGGGGGAAAGCTTTCTGCAGCCGGTCAATGCTTCCGGCATATCCGTCCAAGGCAAATTCCCAGTCAGAATGTAAGATGCGCTGTTGAATTTGCTCGATGAATTCTTTGGGGTGGAGCATTCTTTTTAATGAGTCCAGAATATTTATAAATTTATGTGGCTTGAAGTACAGCTTAACCGGAATAAACTTCAGCTTAACGTCAAAACTTCTTGCAGTTCCATTCCCAACTCACTTACGGCTTTTATCTTCTCGAACTTTTTATCTTCGCCATGATAGGCATCAATGATTTTCATTACCTCTACATTTTTGTTGATTATGGCCTCTTTGATTTCTAACGCCAAGTTAACATACTCATTCTCGTCCTCATTAAAATCTTCACAATACAAATACAAAGTAATCTGAATTTTATTGAACTGTTTTTCAGCCCAGATATTTTTGTATTTTTTAAGCAGCTTAAACAGCCCCATACTATAGGGAACAGTGAATTTCATATCAAAAGTGCCGTAATCATAATAGACATCCACTCCTGCAATATACCCGTAGTCCCTGGTGCTATGATCACATTCATACCCCTGCCTTAAAGATAGTGTTTTCATTTTTTTCCTCCTACGATTTTTATGTTTTCAATTCGGCTAAGAGTCTGCTCCTCTGACTTCTTTCAGCAAGGAAATAATTTCTGCGTTTACTTTCCGGACCGATTTCGGATTGATCTCCTGTTGTAGCTTATTGGCCAAGGCGTTGACCATCTCAACATCAATGTCAATCCCCGACAGTTCCTCTCCGTGCTGAATTATCTTGACCGCTTTGAACAGAACTATCCGCTCTTCTTGGTTTAATTTCATCTTACCCTCAGATTGAGTCCAACATAGAAATTAAATCCCGGCAATTTTGTGAAAGAGGATTTAAGTTAGACAAATTCTCTTCATTACAATATCGCTTTAGTATATCCAATGATTCTAAATTATTTTTTATGATCTCTTCCCTTATCTCTAAGAATAGTTTTCCTAACTTATTAAAAGGAGAGCCTCTAAAAGCGCCATAATCCAAGTGCACGGTTATCCATAATTCTATTTTCTGGCTTTTCTGGGTTACGTTTATAGTGTGGTCTCCTTCGTTTGTAACGTATTTCTTCAGGTTTTTCATCAATTCTGTGGAGTAGTCAAACATCAGCAGGAAATTCCACCAGTCGTAATCCTCATAAATAAGTAAAGGAAAATTATACTCGTTTAACAGCGCTTCTTGGATATGGTCGTAAAGGTAGCCCTCTCCCGGGATAGTTATTTTTAGGGAATTACGTCCAGTTGTAAACCGCTTGCTGCAACTGAGGGCGAACTTCTTGGCCTCTTCAGAAACCCCTTTCTTGGAGATAAACTCATAACTAACCGAACTATGGTCGCAGTCAAAACCGCATCTTTTGCTTAAAATTCTCATATTACACCTGGACACTCTTTTTCTTCTTCATAAAGCGAACCTGCTTCCCATGCTATCCTCCGGCATCCCCAACAGTGCTCTTTTATGGCGCAGCTACCGCAGTTCCCTTTAATATTAGGGCTTATTTCTCTGAATTTTTTAAATGTTTCTGCATTTCTCCAGATACTTTTGAAGCTGGAAGTTAGAATATTGCCCGCCAGGAATTCTTCGGAATTAAAAAAAGAGCAGGGGAAAACATCCCCATTATTTTTGATGGTGCAGAATCTTATTCCCGCTACACAGCCATAAACTGCTTTCTCCTGCAATTTGGACTTAGGTATGCCCCACATCAAGCAAACCAGCGAGCAATCAACATTAATCTGATGGTATTGGTCTAATATTTTCTTCAGCTTTAGCAGTTCTTCTTTGGTCAATTTGTTCTGGTGATGCCATTCCCTATTTTGCCCCGGCTTTGGCCTGAGAATGGTTATGGCCGTAATTTTATATTTTAATAATGCAGGAAGGATTTTATCCAGCTTTAAAAGAAGGCTTTTGGTAACCAACAAATTAATTCCCACTTTAATGTTGTTTTGAATCAATACATTCAACGAGTTCTTAATACGTTCCGGATTAACACATTCATTATAGCTGAGGTTTACCTGCCCTACTTTGTTTTTGATTTTTGGGGCAATTTCTTTTAAATTCAGGGTTCCATTGGTGGTAATATTTGCAACAATACCTTTTTGCTGGCAGTAATCGATTATTTCAAAGATATCTTTTCTCAAAAATGGTTCGCCTCCTCCAATAGCCAACTGAAATACTTTGAGCGATGACAATTCATCAATTAATGCCAAGAGTTGGGTTGTAGTTAAGTCTGCATCCTGATTTTTACCATAACAGAACGGACAATTTAAGTTGCATTGGCCGGTGATGGATAAATGAACCGTCTCAGGGGCAGAAAGAGCAGCCTTAGAAATAAAAGCAGTTTTTCTTGCATCTTTATGGCGCAGTTTGGAAAAGTTAGACTTATTAATAAAGCCCTCCCGGCTAAAACAGTTTAAAATCTCTTTGATTTCTGAATTTAGGAATGAGCGATGAAAAGTTTTCTTCAAATCTGATTTTAAGCTGGTGATAGAAGAGGCTTTGCCCAAACTGTTGAGCAGGTAAAAACCCTCTGGATCCAATTCGAGAGTGATTGCTTTCTCTTTCAAAAAGGCGATTCCGCCAAAAGATTCTTCACGGAGGATTATTCCTTCCTTTCTTTGATAAAGTGCCATGGGGGAATGGACTGGGGGGACTATTTACCTTCTTTATTCGCTTTTATTTTTATTTTGAAAGATTAAAAGCAGTAAAGTGCCCAAAGTTGAGATTATAGAGATATTCATGCTAAATCGGTCTAAGCATTCTGGTGAGCTGGTTTGATAAGAATAAAGAATATTTAGGATAGAAATTGACAATAGCAAAATCTCTGCGGTGAAATATAATCTCATTATTAAATCACCTTAACGATTCTCAAAATCATTAGAACTGCTAAAATAATAACCAGGATAATTCCGGCATAGGCTAATATTTTTTCAGTGTTCATAGAGTATTACCTTTTTAGTATAATTAGCAGTAAAGTTTATTAGGTTTATAAAAGTTTGGGAGAAAGAAATGGCTTTCCTTACCGAATATTCCACCACCATCGAAGCTGAACTCCCTGCCGGAGACGTCCATGCCGGGATGGAAGTATTCTATAATCCGGTGATGGCTTCCAACAGGAATATCTCAATTTTACTGCTGAATACTATTGAAAATACGCAGATGAATGTTTGCGATCCATTGGCTGGTTCGGGAATAAGAAGCCTGCGCTTTCTGAAAGAGCTAAATAAAGGAAAGATTAAACAGTTGTTTGTAAATGATATGAAAGAGAACTTTAAAGAAGTGTTTAATGCAGGATTAAAATTGAATAAATTAAAGCCTAAGAACTTATCCCTCTTCCAAAAAGATGCCAACCTTTTTATGCAAGAGCAGATTGGCTTTGATTACATCGATATCGATCCTTTCGGCTCCCCCAATCCTTTCCTAGCATCAGCTGTAGCTAGAATTTCTAGAAACGGAATCATTGCAGTTACAGCCACCGACGCTGCCGCCCTAACCGGAACCTATCCTAAAGTCACTAGGCGTAAATATTGGGCAGAACCGCTCAGGAATTACTTGATGCACGAGATTGGCTTACGGATTTTGATTCGGAAAGTTCAGTTGCAGGGAATTCAGTTTGACAAAGCCCTGGTTCCGATTCTTTCGTACAGCAAAGACCATTATTTCCGGGCTTATTTCCGGAATGAGAAAGGAAAAGAGAAGTGTGATGAATTGATTAAACAGCAGCAATATTTTTTGTATTGTAATAATTGCCTGAATTTTAAGTGTTCTATCTATAATAAAGAGAAATGTTCTTGTGAGAAAGAATTTATTTTTGCCGGACCGTTGTGGGTGGGTAAGCTTTCCGACGAAAAACTGCTGGAAAAGATGGTGGAGAATAATCCTTTCCCGGAAGAGCAGAAGTTATTGGAATTATTGCTGGGAGAGTCTAAGGTCAATCAGGTTGGCTTTTATGATTTGCACGAAATAGCTCGGAAGCTGAAAGTGGATCCTCCGAAGATGGAGTTAGCGTTAAAGAAGCTGAAAGCAGTACGAACGCATTTTTTGCTGACGGGGATAAAGAGTGAGAAGAGTTTGGCGGAAGTTATTAAGTGTGTCAAAAGCCATTCTTCAGTTTAACTGTTCTGGAATATAAAGATTTAAGTAGTTTAATCTATCGTTATTTAATATTACACACTTAATTAGGAGGGGATAAAAATGATAGAATTAAATTTTGGACAGAGTGAGTATTTCAATTATTCTCCAGATATAGGGCCTGATATGATAGTTAGAATACCTGAAAAAGGAAAGCTAGAAGATTTATCTGATTCCATCTTGGGGGAGTTATTGGATTTTGAATCTGCAAAAGCAAGAGTTAGCAGTATAACTTCCAAAGGATCAGGAAGCGCTTTTACTACAGTTGAATTTCCATTAAAGTGCGATTATGCAAAAGATTGGTGCGTTGAACATAAGATTATACTGCCTTGGATTGCAGAGAGGGGGGAGTGGGTAGCAATTGCTTACCGTAAATGGGTAGAATCGGGCGCAAGAAATGATGAACATTATTCAGGACCATTCCGCCCAAATGAATATTGTGCCAGAAAAATAGTACAAGCACATGGGAGACTGGAATCAGGAATTAATATAGAGACGATGTTAATAACAAGTCCAGAAAGACTTAAACAAATTAGTCGGTCACCTGGTTTAGCCTATAGTGTTCTTTATTCTGTTGAGGGAGATGATGATGCCTATGCTGTTGATTGGGATTGGCAGATTAAAGGAAAATGGGCCCATTCTTGTAGAGAATATGGCTTAGGTCATGCATGGCAGAATGAAGGGCCATTAAATGAACCTCGTCATGACAGTGGAAAACAAGCTTATCGAGCTTTGTTAGAATCTTTTGGTCTTGAAAGTAGAGCAGATGAATTTTCAATAGATAAGATTGTGGCAATGAGCCCTGCAGAATTAGCAAAAGCAGGTGGTAAAGATCCAGAATCTGGTACTTTAGGGGATCATAGAAAGGCTTCTGAGGTTAGGTGATGAAAATAATAAAAATAAATTTTGGTATAAGCAGTTGTTCTCGATATGCACCTGGAGTTCCGTGGGAAGAAAGAATAATGGAAATACCGGGAGCGGGAGAATTGCCAAAGCCGATTAATTGGCGATATCTAGATGCTGACAAAGCTAAGCCCAGGATGTCCAATGTTCTTAATTATAGTTCTGTTAGGTACGATGAATATACAAAATTGCCTGCAGTATATTTTAGATTATCTAGTGGGCTGTTTGATGATATTTATAAAATGTATTTGATTTGGTTGGAGCAGAGATGTGAATGGATTGCTGTACATCATCATGAATGGTCTGCTGAGGATAGTCGTATGGATGAATCAGAGCTGGGACCTTATTCTTTAGATGATTATTGTAGAGATATGCTTGTCAGAGCTCATAAAGTAAATAAAGAAAAAGTTCCTGGAGATATTTCAAAAATGAGCCCTTCTGAAATAAATTCCTTAGAAAAAGTATTAACTTTGTATTTATATGATCATAAAGATGTTGATGGTACAGAAAGATTTTTAGACGTAGTTATAACCACATCCCAAGAGGAAGCCTATGAAAAAGCTGAAATCAGATTAGAAAGTGTAGTATTATCAAAAGAGGAAATTAAAGAATTAACAGATTTGAATAGAGAAGATATTATGAGAAAGCTCTTTTCTAAGTTAGGTATTACGAATCTTAAATCTTATCCTGGTCTTCCCAAAGGGCCTTATTATCGGGTAGATGAAAGTGTTTACATAGCTGTGGGAAAAAAAGATTTAAGTGGTAAAAAATAAAATTAAATGATTACTAAATAATCGAAAGATGCGGTTAAAAAAATGCTTACAGAAAAGTTGTTTAGCACTATTGATGAAACAAACCACGTTTATACTTGGGATTACACAGTACAAGAAAGAGCACTTGCTTTATTGGACGTGAATGAGGAATATTTTGCTTTGATTACTGAGAGAAAGGAAATAGAAGACGAAACTGGAGCAATGGGCGACTATCGGGATAACTCTTGGTTTTTTGGTTATTTATTTCAAAAAGCCAACCCACAACCTGTAGAAAAAATACCCCGAGGTGAAAGAGGAACATCCACAGTAAAGTCATTTGTTACAAAAGAGAGTATAATCACTGAAATTAAAGAAAAAAAACATGCATCTGAGGTGAAAGAGCTCGATAATATTGCACTAAGTATTGGGAGAGTTTATATTTCAGATAGTAACCTAATACTTGATAGAAAAACAAGCCGCCAATAAACGAAATGTTGAATTAGGATACCCAGATTATAACTAAAATTCATGGAGCTAGTGGTAACAGCTGGTCTAAATGATTGAAAATGACTTTAGAAGAAGAAATAACCATTTTATCTGAAGAATTAACTTTAACAAATTTAGATTCTACTCTATTAAGATTGTTTCAGCTTTTAAAACAAAATTTGTCTCCGCAAGAATTCTCTGAAATAACAGATCCTAAAAAAGATTCAGAACGAGGGAGGAAACTAATGCTAAAAAGATATGGCCCTGTTTCCGCTTTAATTGAAGAGATTTACAAAACCCTTTCAATCTCAAGAACAATGTCGGATAGATATAACGCTCCTAAAGAAAAGCTGGACATAGAAAAAGCCGTGATATTAATTGGTGGTGAAGGTACTAGACTAAGACCAATAACTTATATTCTCCCAAAACCACTGATACCGATTCATGGAAGAACATTAACCGAGCATGTGATGGATATTGTAAAGAGATATGGAATCCAAAATGTCGTTCTGGCTGTAGGTTATGGGAAAGATTTAGTAAAAAAATATTTTAATAATGGTTTAGGAACAGAAATCCATCTTTCCTATACTGAAGAAAGGAAACCGAGTGGAACTGCCGGAACTTTGTATATCATGGATAGGCCTGCTAAACCTTTCCTGATGATTAATGGTGATAATTTATTTGATTTAGATATTCAAAAAATGTATGATTTTTTAAGAGAAAAAAACGCTCTTGCTGTTATTGCTTTAACTCCGGTTGAAAATCCTAGCCGGGGGGGAGCTGTTAACCTCGAAGGGGAGAAAATACGACAATTTTGGGAGAAATTAAGTGGTGAACAAGCAAGGCAAAAGATTGGTGAGCCCCCTTATTGGCTTAATTCAGGATACTATCTTCTCAGTCCAGAAATATTTGATAATCTCCCCAAACAAAGAGAAATAACTATGATGGAGGATCATGTATTTCCGGCACTTGCAAAGACAGGAAGGCTTTTTGGTTTTAAGTCAAGAGGGCAATGGCATGATTCAGGCACAATTATTAGATACGAAGATGTTGTTAGAAATTGGAGAGGAATTTACTCCTAAATCTTAGAAATCTTTATAATTTAACTATTCTAACCCCTAAATATTTATAATACCACCAACGTCAGAAACTTCTATGACCATAACGGTATCTTTAATTTCCAACACTAATTTTGATGACTTAAAAGAGATTATTTCTAAACATAAGTTGGGAGACCAAGAGAATCTTACTAAACCTCTGCTCACTAAGCTAAATGATTTAATTAGCTCATTTGATGATTCTGGTAAATTCCAAATGACTACTCCGGCTTCTATGCCTACTTTAACTTTCTTAAAATACGAAGAACAGGCTGATTTCATCTGGGGCGAGGAGTTGTTGTCATATCGCCTTGAGATAAATCATTCTGCAAAGTATATCTCTTTTTACATCCAGCCGGAAAAGGTCGAAATCGACTACCAGCGCATTAAAACCGAAGAAGTTGATGCTTTAATAAGCGAGCTGGAAGAGGTCCAGGCTTTAAATTTCAGTCTCGAGAAGGTTGTTCGTGATTGTGCAGTTAGAGCCGGTTATTCTTACCAATCCCCGCTTTCTTACTCACTCCAATAGCACTTGCTTCCGCCAAGTGTGGAATAAATTTTGACGCACTACAAATACGGCTTTTCTCCTTTCCTCTCCGGATAGAGAACTCTGAGCAACCGTTTAATGTCATACTCAATCCAGCCCCGGTTCTTTCGGGCATATTCTACACACTCCGGGCGGATTTCAAACAATCGGGCTACCTCATCATCTGGAAAGTTAATATTTTCTTCTCTAGCCAAGTCATCTAACTCATAAATCTGGCTGGCAGTGCGATAGAAAAGATGGTCGCCTTTTTGGATTCCCCTGTTAAATCGACGTCCTTTCTGGAATAGCCACGGTTTTCCCATTCTCTTTTTTGCACCACTTCTTCTGATTTCTACAAAATGTTGAGTTACTATCCAGGGAGTTTCGCTTAATCCTAAGAAGTAAGCCACATCACTGGAAGTAAACTCTAAACCATAAGCTCCCTCAATGGCTTGAACCTTTTCCGAAGAAAGCGGGCTGCTTCTCTCTCTGGCTCCATAGAGCGGCTCCAGTCCTTGAGATTCTAAGATTCTGCCGATTAAAGTGAAATAAATTCCCGTTCTTTCTTCCAGTTCTTGCAGAGAAAGCTTTACTTTTAAGCGCTCTGCCATTTCATAAGTTTCAAAGAGCAGGAGTATTTTTTCGAGGGGGGTAGTTACATAGTGGGCATTAATATACTTTTTCTCTTTACCTTTTAATCCTCCATAATAATAGTCTAAAGCCTTTCTGCGATACTTCCAGCCGCCTTCATCAGCTTTCTGGTAGGCTCTGGAAATTAGCACATTAGTTAATTCCTGGCGAGTTTGGTGTAAATTATTTTCTTGTTTTGACTTTTCTGCTTTTCTTCTTTTTCTTTGCTCTTTCCAGTAATCATACTGCCCAGTGGCATGAGGGTGATAGGGTCTTTGTCTAAAATAGTTTCTAATACTATATTTCTCTGCTGTTTAGTATAACCCTCGCATTGCTTTGGTCTTTCCTGAAAAGGCCCGTCTAAAACAATAGGTATTGGCATAAGGTGATGGTGTGAGTCACTGTCAATCTTATGCTTTCTAAGAATATACCCAATGAGGTTCCAGCCAAGCTGAGTATGCTCTTCAATTTTCCAAGCGTTAACGGTTTTATATCGGCGGACTGTTTCCAGAACCATATTCTCTATATCTTCGGGAATTTCCGGCGTTTTTTTCTTCTTTCTTGCTTTCCAGAGTTCATATCTACCGGAACGCTTTAGGTATCTACGGGTTGCAGTGTAGCTAACCCTAGTCTGCCTGCTGATTTCTGCCAGAGTATAACCCGCAGCAATCAGTTCATCTGCTTTTTTCCAGCGCTCTTCGGTGGTTTCCGGTTCCATCTTTTTAGATATTTTGTATCTCCTTTGGTAGTCTTCTTTAAATAATTAACTACTTTAAAATAGAAAAACAGTAGGAGCAGCCAGTGCCCTGAAAGCTGATTTAAAACAAAGGTTAACTGATGGAGAAGCTCTTCCAGATAAGTCTCAGTATTTTGCGCACCTCAAAAAGGGAAAAGGAAGAGTTAGTTATAGGGGAATTTATGATAGCCTAATAAGGCAGCATCCCGAACTGGCCGAGGAAGGGAAAGAATTAATTGCCCAATCCCGAGAGGAACATCCCAGTTATCGGGTAAAATATGGGATTAAGCAGCTGGATTTGTTTAGAGAGAGTTGATTCTTAGATTTGTTGCTTTAATCTTCTTATGTCATTAACTTACGTAAATTTATGCTAGTAACTAACATACTTTCTAACCCAGCGCCAAGTCCATCTTCGCCACTTCTGCTGATTCCACACCATGAATCTGGCCCATCTTAGCCGCAATGGCTTCAAAGTCAGAACTATTCACATCATACATGGCCAGAACTAAAATTGCCACCAGCCCATAGCCGATAGGATCTTCTTTGGTCTGCATCTCTCCAATGGCACCGTTTTCTTTAGCAATCGCCAGCGCTTTTTCAGCAATCGGCTTTCGAGCTACTTTCGGAGAGGCCGGCATAAGTTTGAATGTAATGATTGCCTTTGCCATGTAAATAACCTACTAATTTGGCCCGGTGAATCCGCACCCGGGGCAGGCATACTTAGCTGCTTTACTGCGGCAGTTGGTACATCTGGTAAGCTCGTACTTAGCGCACTGCGGACATTTAAACGTAGCGCATTTAAACGTAGCGCTGCCCGGATCATTTACAATTTTCTTCTTGCATGAGATACAATTCTTTTCCATGAGCTAGTTCAAACTAAGGTCATTTTATAAAGGTTATCTTTGTTCTACGCGGATTTTGTTTCCTATCACTTTGAATTTCACCGGCAGAAACTGCTCCACAACATGAATATTCGTCTGCGCATGCGAGCTGACTTCTTTAGCAGAAATCTCTGAACCTGGCAATAATCCCATGAACGGAATCAATTGGTCCAATAAATGCTCGTCCACTACTTTTTCTGCTTCAATTTCTTTCACTAACTTCTCTGCTGCTTCTTTTCCAACCTGCTCGGAAGTTTTGTTTCTTTCAATCAACGCATCACTGCCTAAAACGATTGGATTGTCCGCATCTACTTTTCCACCCGAACTAAATATCCCCCACAACACTATTTCTCCTCCTAGACCAAGTGAGTGAGCATATTCTACCCTGATGCTTATCGGAACATTAAATCTCTTCAGCGTACTTTCAGCCGCAGCTTTAATTCTTTCACCCACTTCTTTAGATTCTAATTCAGAAGAAAGATTAACAATACCGCGTATCTGTTCTAATTCAGTTCAATCTTCTCTGCGAACCGGTGCAAATGCGGCAGTAAAATATTTTGCAAATAATACACTGAAGCCTGCCATCTGCCGCAGGTTCCGCCTTTTATCTTAAGTGTAACTTTTCCCGGAGCGAATAAGCAGGGAAGAATTAATGCTTGTAAGACTAAACTTATACTGCCGGCAGTGCCTATGTCGATTTCATAAATGCCGCGTTTTATTTTTCCCGGGGTGAAATAAAGTTCGGTAGTTCCAAGCTTAATCTCATTAGTTTCTGCGGTGCAGATTTGTTTCAGTGCATTTATTGCTTCCAGATGCTGGGCCTTCAATCCTGGTTCAGGGCGGTTGGCGCGGATATTGGTTACTTTGAATTCCTGTCCGGTTAGTGTGCTGAGAGCAAGGGCTACTCTGACTAAAGCTCCGCCCGCCTCACCGTAGCTGCCGTCGAGTTGAATCATTTTTGTTAAGCCCTTTGTTTTTTGTATCCTATTTTTCTTAATCCGGCGTAGTATCTTTATAACATGGAAAAACAGTAAAAGGTAAAACCGTAGCTTTACTAAAAGTATCGTTTAGATGATATTTATTTAATAAGGAGTTATATTTCATCGAGCCAATCAAATCTTTCATCTTTTTGGAAGAATCAAACACATTTCCTTGTATGCTCGTTTCCTGCATAGAATCAAGCAGTTTTTTGACATTTTCATGGCCAACCTCGCGCCAGAAGCAGGCTCCGGAGTTATAAAAATTTTCCCAAGCATTAGGATTGGCTGGTCCGCTGAAATCATAATAATCTAAGTAGCCATCACTCTCTTCTGGATAATTATTGCAGTAAGATATTTTCGGTTCAAAACAGCTCTGAGCTACATATTTACCCAAGCTTACCCCTAAATAATCCTCTCCATTATCGGTCTTTGAAGGGTAAACTGCTACCAAATAATTGCTTCCTGCAGTAAAATAATTGCTCCCTAGTTTGTATTCCCAGAGTTTTAAGGTAAATGCCTCTAACACCGTGGTGATAATCTTATTTCCCCCAGTTTGTAATAAGCGGTGTTCAAAAGACATTTCCTGAGCGGTATAGTTTATATTAACTAGTTTTATTAAAGTCTTACTAAACTCATCTTTTTCCAGATATAATATCACCAATTTATCTTTATCTTTTTTATTGTTATATTCTTCAGCATCTATACTGGAAACCCCATTGCTTTTAACTTCACCTGCACAAGAATTAATCGTTTCGGTGTAGCAGCTTTTTTTGGTTATCAAATCTGCCGGTATGTTTCCTGCATAGGTCCACCCTTTGTCCCCACAAATTAGATTCCAATCTCCTAAGTCAAAATCATCAAACTGAGTGTGCTGAGCCATCCCTTCCATTAGTTTACCGGTTATGGCAGTAAAATACGGCCAAGTTAAATAATGGGTAAATTCATGGGCCATTAATGGACTGCAGTTGTTCCCATAACCTTCTTTATCAGAAATGCTGGGAAACTCGAGTCCAAACTCTCCGGATGCTGGTGGTTCTCCCGGACTGATTCGTATGGCAATTTCTTTAATCGGAAAATCTAAGCTATAAAAAGCACTAACTTTAGCATAACAATCTTTAACTCTACTGAAGATTAGTTTAAGGTCATAATCTCCCGGCGGCGTAATCAAGTAGATATTATCCTGAATATATAATTTATCTTCTCCGCAAGCCTGGAAATGGCAATATCCCCGGCAGAGGGTATGGTTGTTCTGAGTTTTACTCATACAAAAATCATAAAAGAATTTAGCTTCTGAAATTTTTTCTGGAATGGTAGATTCAACCGAGATGTTAATATCACTCTGATTTGAGATTTTAGTCCAAATATCCTCTTTCAAAGTGATTTTTATCCCAAAGAGATTTAGGGGCTGCGTGGTTAGCGACATGGCTAAAGGGTAAAGATTTAACCTTTTGTCTTTTACATATAAGTCATAAACTAACATCGGAACATAGATGGGATACCCGGGAGTAGTTTTGTCGATAAGGAATATATTTGTTATTACCATTTTCACATTATTACTGGCGGTGATATTTGTGCCTTTACTTACACTATAGGTTCCGTCTCCAGAATATTCTATTGTTTTAGTCGGCAAATGATATACGAATGGAGTGTAATATAAATCAAATAGTGTAGATTCAGGCAGAAGTGTTGCAGAATTGTCAAGTAGAGAAATCTCTGGAATAGTTTTACCAGCAATTATCCCTTTATCAAAGGAAGTTTTAGTTGCGGATAGCGTGCACTTGCCGCCAGAACAGCTATAACCAGATGGACAGTCAGAGGTTATCTGGTTTATTTTTTCGCGGATACAATAATACTCCACTACTTTATTTTTAGTGCAGGAGTCTTGTTGAGTTGTTTTTCCTAAAGTTGTGCTCCCTTTGGACATTAAGTTAATCCCGCCATCGCTGTCGGTGCATCTTACTTCTTTTGTGGCAGGCAGGGGTTTAGTAGCTAATCCAGCAGAGTTAAGTTCTAAACCAACTCCCAAAATTATCAAAATGGATATTATTACTATTACAGATACCACCAGCTTTTTTTCTTTGGATAAAGATTGTTTCATCTCTTACTTTAAGTAAAGAACGCGATTATATAAATGTGTTGTTCGGTTGGGCGTTGCGTGGATAATCATTCCGGAAGAGCCATTTTCTAAACAAATTCCATAAAAACATTAATAAAACCAGAGGCTTTTTCTCTCTTTATCGGGGACGTGGTGCAACCTGGTTAACATTGGAGCCTCCAGCAATTGGAAAGTTGAGCTGAAAAGCGATGACAACACAATCCTCTGAAGTTAGCTTTAGATCTGGGAAATCACAAAGGTCTTGTGGTTCAGAAATTCAAATCCCAGCGTCCCCACTATTTTCATTCAATTAGGAATAAACAAATTATGTAAATTAATTTAAAAATAAAAGAAATTAATTCTTCAAGTTCTGCTTAACCGTGTTCATATCTACGCTCATTACGCCAGAAACCATCTTCTCTGCAGCTCGCTGCAATTCACACAACTCACAATACTTGAATGCATCATCTCCTCCCCGGGCTAATTCCTCATCTAAAAGCTCACAATAATCCCAATTCTCTTCATCGTATATCATATTTATCACCCCTTTTGATATACTTCTTACAAATAAATAATAATGAGTTAGCAAAGGATAATAACTATATAAATTTTTCCCGTGATTGGTAGCTATTAAAGAGTGGGAAGGCGCAAATACAAAGATTCTATTAAGCAAAGTCAAAACGTTGCGAGCGCCCTACCGCCGGTCACAGACCGGACGGCATGACGGGCGCTCGCCGGATTAATAAGCAAAACTGCCCAATGTTTTCTGCCCCAACTTCTTTATTCCTAATGCCCCATATTTCTGATTTTTT
>JACRPH010000047.1 GCA_016214025.1 Candidatus Woesearchaeota archaeon | reverse complement strand
TTTCTTTTGGTTAATATGGTCACATTCATCCGTACAACACCCTTCTTCATCTTCTCCATTATTGCAGTCATTCTCGCCATCACACATATAATCTCCGGGAATGCAACTTCCATAATTACAAGTGTATTCTTCATTTGAACAACCGGTGGAGATGCATGGTCCGCAACCGTTCTTAATTGTTTCTTCATTAATTTTTATATCCAAGTTGCAGCAGCCCCAAGAGCAATCTGAATCATTCTGGCAAAAATTAGTACAGTAAGCTTCAGCTAAATTAGGACCCGGCACATTGCAAACATCAACTTTTGTATAATCACATTCAGATTTTATAAGAGCCGGATCACCATAAGCAAACCAAGCTTCAGTAGGACAATTATCTCCACTCTTGCCATCCCCAAAACAAATGCTGTTTCCCACGATTTCCACATAATCGCAATGAGAAAAGCCTTCACTTTGGCAATTTAACATTTCGGTTTGATTTGTATCTACATCGCAATAAGTCAAATTTCCATTCTGGCATTGATTCTGGAAATCATCACTTCCCGGTTCATTACACTTCCCATTGCTGCAGCCATACTTACAATTTTCCAGTTTGTTCTCTAAATTGCCGCAGCTGTCTTTCCAGTACAAATCGCCGTCCGAACAAACTTTTTCGAAATGTGAAGTACAATTTTGGGAAGTATCTAAATTATCATACGTATCCGGAAGAGGAGTATAAGCATCCTTTCCAGGAGGGGTTCTGCTTCCTTCTATACATTCTCCGTCAATACAGATTCTATTGCCTTTGCAATCGGTGTCGTTCTTACAGCCAGCAGCAGAAGTTGCTCCATCCCCTGCACCGCCACCACAACTAGCAGCCAAAACTAATCCTAAACCTAACATTCCTTTTCTCAAACTATTAACGATGTTGTTTATTGCCATATTTCCACCCCCATAATGAATTTAATACTCTTCAGTAATTAGAACAGTTTATATATTTTGTGGTTTTAAAAGGTATAATGCTCCACAAAAAAGCAACTATCGGCTTATCAGTAGAAACATTAGTAGTGGTGATTATCTCGTTAGTCGTTCTAGCTGGTGGGGTAACTCTGATTTACAAGTTTATTAGTGGAGCGGAAGAGAATAAAGCACTCTTAGACGAGAAAACTAATGCCGAATTAGAACGTCTGTTAGTAGATGAGGGTAAAGAAGTGGCCCTGCCCAGAAACGTGGCTACAGTAGAAAGGGGAAATAACCACGTATTCGGAATAGGGATATTAAATGTAGGCGCTGAAGATTCGTTTAGTATAGAAGTAGAGTTTTCTATTGCAGTAGATAAATTAGGAAATGAGTTAAGTGTAGACAAAGAAGAAATAACAAAATGGGTCTTATACGACGATACAGAACCAGGTAAGTTAGCAGAAGGTCAGCATGATAAAATATCAATTCTGGTGAAAGTGCCCAAAGAAGCTTTAGTCGGACAATATATTTTTAATGTTAAAGTTAAAGACAGCAAAGATGCACAGTACGGAAACACCCAGAAGTTTACCGTTGAGGTGAAGTAGCGGTTTTACTTCTCTCCAATTATCTTAACAAAGGTACCAACCGGCATCCTTTACTTCCTTCCTCTACTTTATTATCTTCAGGAAGCGGATATTCTAATGCCATTTTAGCTGCTAAATCATCAGGCCCTTTGGGGTCAAGCAGACTAAAACTCCCCGCTGGTGGGGGAAATCCTTTTCCAATTCTTTTTCCTTCTTGCTTAAGGTCATGGCTGTTTACGTCAACCAAGCCAAACAGGTAAATGCCTACTCCTTTGTTATCCCACTCAGGCATTTCTGGCATCATTCCAATTTTGGGCAGTTCGTATTTAACCCACCGTTCGCAATGAGAATCTAATTCTCTCCTATTATCGTATTTATCCATTTTTAACCTCCGTTTAATTTCATTTTATTTTAAACCTCATTTTGTGGTATACGTTTAGTTTATTACTATTAAGTAAGAAGTAATATATAAAGGTATTGGTTCATTTCTCATTCAAAGTAAGAAAGAAATAACAGAAAATAATTAATAATTCACCAGCACTTCCGCATCCTTTCCAAAGATGTTCTTGATATCTTCAAATATAGGCTCTTTGATGAACGCTCGCTGAGGGAACTTAGCTCCAGCCAGCGCTTTTTCAAATTCTTCCAGAGTGCTGTCTTCTCTTGGACCTAAGCTTCCATCAGCGTTAATCTTGGCTTTCTCCAGCTTCTGGGTCTCTTTGGCATCAACATCGTGAATAACGAACGCTACTTTGTCCAACAGCACTATCTCCGCAAACTTATCTCCGCGTTTGATTCTAATCTTAGCCCGTTCTAATTCCCTGCCGCGCTTTCTCTGCAGGTATTCTATCAGGAATTGTATCAATCCGGAGCTGCCTTTTCGGGCTGTTTCCATATCGGTTTTGGCTAGTTTGCCTTTATCGAACTTATGCTTAGCTTCAATTATCTCATTCAAGTCAGTTAAGAATCTGGCCGGAACTTTTCCAGTGTGAATCAATTCTTTCTCAAATATGCTTACGATAGTATCATCACTGGCACGTTCAATCCCTTCTGCTTTCAATACGTCTCTGATGATAGTTACAACTTCGTCACTTATCATGGGTTTCTTCTATATCTTTGAACAATTTTTTAATGCGCTCCAGGAATTTTTCCGCATTTTTGAGCAGTTGGTCCATTTCGGTGCCGCTTAGCTCAGCTTTAGTCCCATGCTCGATATCTTTTCTGATTTTGACGTTATTTCTGAGGATATCTACATATTCTTTCTCCAGAATCTTTTCTTTTTTGACAAAGATTTCTTCCAGCACATCCGGAGTTTCCCGGGGTGTAGGCGGGGGAAGCCCGTACAACATTATCGCAGCCTGGCTGGGGGTAAGAATAGCGTAGTACGTATCTTCCATCGCCATATCTTTTAATCTCAGCTTTACTCTGCTGATAGTCTGCTCTCCAGTGCTCATGAACAATTCAATCGCTTCTCTACTAGGTTTAATTCTTCCCATTCGCAACAGCTGCTTCCACGGCATGAAAATACTGCGGTCATATAATGGAACGCCGTCTCTTAACAGAGTGAAAATGATGGGGTTGGCTTCTTTAAGCGATTCCCAAAAGTCAGTTAAGATATAGACTTGGATATTAAGCTTGTTTTTAATCCCGGTCAATTCTCCCGCTTCGATACCCATCCCAATTATAATCGCTCTCAATTTATCTTTCAGCTCTATTCGGGTCATCTTCTTGACATCGGTATCATCAATTACTATCCACACATCAATATCCGAAGTAGGAGTGGCTTTTCCCTGGGTCAATGAGCCGGCTAAGACATAACTTAAGATGTATTTATCAAACTTCTTCAATACCATAGTCTTGTGGATTTCAGCTATCTTTAATGCGGCTAACATTCCGGTATCATGAATTGGCGCACTCATGGAAATAAGCTTGTTTAAGTCATATTTACCATCGTAAGAATTTTGCCACAAATCAGTTAATAGAATGCTCTGCGGAGATAAATTTTTATCGGTTTCTTCCGCTATTTTCTGAATGATAGTAGAAAACTTCTGATGCAGCTCATCTTTAGTCATCTTTTGGCTGGTGGTGTCGTCAACTACTACCAGCAGGCTGATTTTTTGCTCTTCTTTGGCTTTGTCTTCTTTTGATTTCTCATCTTTCTTTTCTTCTTTAGGAGCTTCTTCTGGTGCGCTTTCTTTAGGCAGGGGCTTTTCCGGAGGCAATAATGCTATTCCTACGATATAATCTCCGAATTTCTCCAAAACTTTAGCTTTAAAGCCGTCTAATTTTACTTTTAGGGCTTCCAGCTTCTTTTCCACTTCCGGAGGAAGCTTAGGCATATTTGAGGGCAGCTGCATTCCGATGGGTGCTCCGGGTTGAGCTTGGCCATCCTTCTGCACAGGAGCAGATACTGGCTTAATATTCTTAGGCTGTATTGATTTGTTCTTGTTCTTTGACATTTTGGTTTTTCCTCCATTATTGAGACTATTTAATTATATGGTTGAGAATATACTTTAATGAGTTATATTTGTTTCGGAGAGGGGTGGGACAAAATGGTCATACTCATTCAGAAAAGAAATGTTTATATAGGAGGTTTTATTTGTCTGGTTTAATGGCAGGAAAAAAAGAGGAAGAGAAGAAAAAGCCACAGCACTTAGATGATTTTTTGAAAGGATTAGAGACAGAGCATTCTACCTCTTTAGATGAAGCCTTTAAAGCGCGTGATGATTTCGTGAAAGAAGAAAATCAAAATCATTTATATGTTAATGTTTTTGTTCCTGGACAGGACGCGTTATATAATACTCTGGTTTCCGAATTAGATAAAGCTTTTGAGAAGAAAGATGATAAAAAGATTGAAAAGCAAGAGGAAAGAGATAAAGTTAAGAAAGCCGTAGGTAAAGCCCTGAAGAAGTATTTTGAGAAAGTCCAGCCTTCCATTAGTAAAACCATTGATGATATGAAGATGGATGATGACGAGCAGTATGAGTTCTTAACAAGTATGTATGATCAACATACTGGTGGAGGAACTCAATTCGGACAACAACATGGGATTAAAAGTATTAAAGCAAGTATAGACAATTTACTTGAGAAGAAGAAAACAATAGGTCATATTAAGAAAGATATTTATGATTCTAAAGTAAAGCAACTAGGAGGAGCAATGGCTTTACTTGGAGAGAAATATATCAATCATCACTTTGGAAGATACCATCATACCACTATTGCAGCATACCTTAAACCCAAGTTAGAAAAAGCGGGAGTAGAGATTAAAGATAAGTTAGAATATGCTACTTTAAGTACTGGAAAATTGCTTGATCTTAGGGACAAAATGATTGAAAAAAAGCTCGAAGAACACGAGTATATCACCAAGAAAAAAGAAGAAGATAAGAAATAGTTTTCTTAATTTTTATAATTCAAGAGGATAATACAGCCCAAATCACTGTTATCACTAAATAATTACGAAAGATTTATAAATAACAGGCACTTTAAAAAGGTTAGATAACCAAAAATGACTGACCGACCAACTAGTTTAGAAGGACTATTAGAACTATTTAACGTAACTACTGGATTAGATAACGCTTTCTCTGCATACGATCTTCTCTCTTCTGAAGATTTCAAGTTAAATATGGCCAACAATTATTACATCCAAGCCCAATCAAAGTTATATTCTACCTTAAGTGAAGAATTCAAAACTTATTTTAACGGCGAGGATAAGAAAATCACCTCTCCTGAAGACGTCCAAAAAGTTAAATTAGGTATAGCAAAATCATTAAGAGCATATTTCACTTTAGTCTCGCCTTCTTTGCTTAGTTCTATGGATACTATCGGTTTAAGTGAGGAAGAGCAATTTGACTTTTTAATCAAAGAATACGATAAAACTATTGGAAATGGAAGAGTGGAAAGATTGCCTACGCTAGGAGCTTTAGTTGAATCTTTAACTTCGGGCAAAATGAGCACTTATGGTTTTCAAGTACAATTATATACTGCACAACCTAATCACGTTGAAGTTGCTTCTAACATCAAAACAAATTCAACCGTATCTCAAATATTTGGAACTTATGAAACCGAACCATATCGAGTTGCCGCTCACTTGATGCCACTCTTAGATCAAGCCGGTTATGAAATAAGTGATAAAGCAGGATATTTAGGTGCAGACTTAAGAGCTTTACTCAAGCTTCGCGATAAAGTATTAAAGCCGGAGCTTGAAGATCTTCCTTATTTACGCCGAAGAACCTAATCTTCTTCATTTACCTTTTCTGTCTCACTTTTCTACGCAACTAATTTAAGCTAGTTCTACCTATAGTATTCCATGGCAGCCAAAACGTCTCAGTTAGAAAAGTGTATCATTCCAAACGCACAACAATACAACATGGGCATGGCGGTAAGAGATGAACACGACCGTACCAACATCTATTCCAGCGATGCTCCGGAAGCTCATGCCCGAGAAGCCAAAAACACGTATGAAATTGTGCAGGGATACTTAAATTCTGAAGCAGGAAATAGTTTTGTAGATTACGTTCATTCCCGAGGAAAAGAATTCATGAAGATTAAAGGAATCGGCTCCGGAGATTTAGGTGAAGGAGTAGTAGCAGCTATTCTCAGAAATGATTTAGAAGGTATCCTGCTCAGCAATTACGATGGAAAAGGCTTTGCAGAAAGAATCAGCGAGATGGCAGACAAATACCATTTAACCCATGAAGCGACTACCGAATATGTTCTAGCTCATGAATTAGCTCATGCGGCAGGATATAAAGCCGAAGCAGAAACCGAAGGCTTCATTAAACAATACTTTGAATCCAGAGCTTTTCAGACGCAAGGAGAAGAGCGGGAAAAGTATGTACAGCTGGCAGGAGTAGCAGCAGAAAGGGAAAAGGAAGCGAAAGGAATGGAAGAATAAAAATCACCTTGGCTCTAAGTAAGTTAACTTCTGTATAGCTTTATAATTCGGAATTTCCATTTGCTCTTTCCAGTACTCTACCAAACTGGCGGCAACATCATATCCTTTTCTAACTAAGCCACTAACAATTTCGTCGTCAAGTAATCCTTTCCAAGCCAACTTCCAGATATCAAACGGAAGACCATTTTTTTCTGTCTCTTGTTTTCTTTTCCAAGCTCTTACACTTTTGGGCATTACACTTTCAGTCGCTTCAATAACTTGGCGAGGTAATCTTCCCATTCCTTCTTTCGCAAAAGTATATACAGCATCTCCGATTAATTTATCAGAATGCTCAGCAACCATCCATGCTAAATAGTCATCGAGCATTCCTTTACTTCTTGCTCTTTCAAACTCCATAATAATTGCTTCTTTGTGACTTCCGCCTACTCTTTCGCCGAATTCATGAACAGCAGCAAACTCTCTAAATTGTTCTGGAACGTCATCAAACACAAAATATAACCATTTTCCTTTATATCTTGCTTCTTGGCTGCCTAACAAAGCCTCCATAATAGGTAAACTTCTACACAGAGAAAAAGCGTAACCTCCTCTGTGATACAAATCTTCATTACCCTGAACAGGAACAATCGCAAATTTTAATGTATTGCCGTTGAGTTTTTCTGTAAAAATTCTTCTTTCTTCCTTTGCTTGTTCATATGCCTCTTGGCCTTTTTCATAGAAATAACTATTTGGTCCATGCCTGTATTTACCTCTGGGCACTATAAGAAACCTACTTTCAAAATCGCTTTCAGGAACTCCAAACCAAGCAATTAATTGTTCTCTTTGTTCTGACGTAATTTTTGTACCAGAAAAATGAGCCGTTCGTAATAACTTTCTTATATAAAAATCATATCCGCCATCATTCTGGCTAGGCCGAAAATTCGTTCCCCGTAAGTCTGCATTTTCAAAATTAGCGCCACAAGCATTGAGTTTGTACAAGTAACTACACTCTCTTAAATCAGCATTTCTAAAAACAGTATTACCAGCAAAGGTGTAATCAAAGTTAGCTTTTCTCAAATTTGCTCCTTCAAAATTAGCTCCATTTAAATCTGCATCACTAAGATTAACTTTTTCAAAATTGATTTCAGGTAGGTTCATTCCCCGAAGATTTATACTTAAGTTTAAGCCATAATAATCTTCTGCACCTCTTTGTTTCCTTGCCCAGTTAAAAGCATCTACATTGCTGGAGTATCTCCTATAATTTCTATTCATTACCCCTGAATCATTTGTTAAGATGCCAACTAGTGTTTGAACCATAGAAATATTAAAAAAGCAGGGGGTTTATAAATGTTTCGTGCTTTACTACTTAATAGTAGATTTGCATAGTTTTATAAGAGATACAAATAGAGAAGAATTAAGTCTTCTAGTTAATCAATTAACACATCGGTTAAATTTTAGGCCTATAGTTAACCCATTAACAACAATCTCCTTCGCTTGAAGTTAACTTTCCAACCATTAAACACTTCTTGTGCTTCATTATCTTTATTTACCGGTAGGATGAAAGCATTATTGGAGATAAATTCTCCTCCCCACTTTTTAACTAAGCCTGTATCATTTCCCCTGCCCCTCAGAAGATATACAAACCGGACTTTCTTGCTTTTATCCTCTTTAGATAAATTATAAGAAAAAAGCAATGAACTATTAAGTCCCAGAGTTTCGCTTAGATTTTTACGGGCAATCACACTTTTCCCTTCAAAAAGAATGGTTTTAGCTAAAGAATGAACATTGGTAAAGAAATTATCCACCACTAAAGAACTAACATGAAATTTATCCCCTAAAATAAGCCCCGTCTCTCTAACAATGTTCAAATCAACTTTATCTCTGAAAACAATACACAAATCAACATCATTGGGATTATTCTTCCCTTTAACTGCAGAGCCAAAGAGCAAAATATCTACTACCTTGGCTTTCCACTGCTTATTCCACTTCTTTTTCAAAATTGAAAATCCGTTTAAGCTTTTCAATACAATCCCTCACTTTTATGGTTTGGTCTCGCTGAATCCGAAGATTATAAGAATCAGTGTATTCTTTGAATAAAGGGCTAACCAAATTATATGCTTCTTTCCAATTCATCTCTAAAAACAGAAATCTCTCACGATGGTTTTTAGGAAGTAATCCTCTTTCTTTATATATAAAAAAGTCGCATAGTATCGCTATCGCTTTATAGTATGAGGACATGGCCGGATTATACTTTCCCTCCTGAAAATCTCTTTCAGCACTGCTCATAAAATCTTTAAAGTTGTTCAGTAAACCTAAGCTGATTTCATCCATTTAATGTATTAACGATGTAGGGATATATAAAGCTTTTGGTTAATATATTAACAGAAATATTAAATTACTGCACCAGTGTTAATTCATTAACAGAAATTTTCTCAAAACAGCTCCACTTCCACTTCCAATTGGTCAGCCGTAGGATACTCTGAAACCACTGCTGGAACCAAGCCCAGCTTCCTGAACAATTTACGATTCTGCTTGAGCAACGTTTTAGAAAGCAGAATCCGTGGCTTGGATACATCTAAAAAAACATCATCTTCATCAACTCTCAACTCTTTCTTCAGCCGAATTAACAACGGCTCTAACTTCTGCACAAATTCGGTTTTATTTACATTTTCCAGTTTCTTTCGATATCCAAATCCAGGCACTAACTCCGGAAGATATAATGCGCCCCGAGTTAACATTCCTTCTTCACTTACCAAATCAAACTTTTTCTTAGCTCCCCGGGCTTCCCGTTTAAGGCGATTGGCTAATTGAACTGCATCTTTTAACTTAGCGGTACAAACATGGATGGGTAGAACATAATTTTCTTTCTGGGCAAACTCTAACACTTTCAATCCCAATTCCAAACTTCCCTTAATCGCATAACTCAGCTCATCTTTGGTATGGAACATCATCTCCTCTAATTTAGATTGAGAATTATCTGCAACTTCCAACTCATTCAGATTCAGGAAATCCACTTTGTCTTTTACGAACTCTAAAACTGCAAAAGTTTCTTTTTCTTTGGTTGGAATCAATGGAATTTCTACTCCAATCTTCCACGAGAATTTTCGGGCTAATGCCAATCTCTCCCAAAACTGCTTAGATTCCAACTCCAAATGAAAACGGAGCTCATCCAATCCTGCCGCCCACAATTTTCCCAAGTTTTCTTCAGTAGCTAAATTAAGCGAAGTGTACAGATGAATATGAAAGCCCTTTCCAAACTTTTCTTTAAGCAGTTTAATGTATTCAATAGTTCTATCCAACTTAGATAAAGGATCTCCACCGGTAATCCCTGCGCCTTTGGCATCCATCAGATGTGCTTCTTTAAGTATATCATCAGCGCTTTCTACTTTTCGTTCATTAGCATAAATAACGTCCTGCTGGAATTTCTGGTCAGAAACCGGGCAGAAATAGCAGGTTCTAGGACAGACTCCGGTGACGAACAGGACTAATTTCTCTCCCCGCACGCAATACTGGCAGCCAGGCGGCAGTTCGCCGAGGTTGAAGGGGTGGTAGGGGTTTTCAAAAGCCATTTAATCAGAAATAATACTTTCTTTATTTAAGCTTTTTCAGGAATATCCCCCGGAGCAGAAGGTGCGGGTAGAGATGAAAGAGCAGATGAAGATGAAATGGGAGAGAAAACCCAATATTTTTTAACACTATCAGCAATCACCCCTCGGTCTATCGAAGTGATTGAATTTTCAAGCTGTGGCTTCTCACGGCTGTTTTCTGGGTAGATTCCCAAATCTAATAACAGATTCCCGTAAGCACAGAAAAATTCTCTCACCCCTTTTGGATTACTGCACATGAAAATTTTATCATCAATCTTAGCCACGGTAGAGAATAACTCTGCAATGTAAGCCAAAATTCCTGTATCAAGAGCATTAACAGTTCCATTATCACTTTTCAAGTCATCATAACGACCAAAAGTTGCAGCAAGTTGTATATTTTTATCGATAGCATTTGCAAAGAAACTAAAGGTCCAGTCAGCATATCTTTGCTCATTGTTTTTGAATACTTCTTCCCTAATAAAACGACTTAAATCTCCATTATCTAATTTGCTTATTTTCCTCCGGCTTACACTACTTGATTCTGGGTACCTACAAATCTGTTCATAAGCTAAAAATAAATGTCGGCAGTGAGCAAACTGGTCATCTCTCAATAAGGCATTATTTCCCAATCCCACAATTATACAGTAACTGCTAATATCACTTGTCCAAGAACTGTAGCCAAAATCTTCCATGTCTATCAGTCTGCCTTTGACTATGTTGATACCATTGCAGTCATTATGTTGTAACTTTAACTCCTCTTGTAATCCCTCCTTTCTGCGAATAGAGATATCTTTCAGCTTAGACTCTAAATTGCTTCCCTTTTCTTCAAGGAATCTTCTCACTTCTCCGGAATCATATTCTTTCACTTTATCGCGGCACTCCGGATGAATAAGGTAATAAAGCCTCAGTAGGTTCTCTGCCTGTATTGCTAACATATACTTTTCCTGAGAGTTGATGCGTTCTTTGTAGTCGCCACCAGCATCAAGCTCACTTTGATATCGGTTGCATACCCCCCCAAACCGACCAATTATCTTTATACCTTTCTCAAATAGTTCTTCTCTCTGTTTCTTCTCTTTGCTAAGCAAATGTTTATTCATATTTGGCTTGCCCAAATCCTCAGTAAGAATCATACGCAAGCCATCATGGTATCCATACATTACTGGCACTAACTGAACTTCAAAGGGGTGGTCTATTTTATCTTTAGAAGATATCTCACTTATTAATTTAAGATTGGTTTTTTCTTTAGTATACAAGAAAAAAGGGTCGTGTATTAAAGAATAAAAAGGGTCACCAACGCGTTTAGGATAAACAAACTGCTTAACCACAACTCCAACTTCCTCGCCACCTTTTAAGCATAGCATTACTCTATCAAATACAGTATGATGACTTCTCCACTGTTTACCAACTAGCTTAAAATTCTTAAAATCTTTTAATCTTTCATCAGTCAATGAATTCCTTAATTGTTCCTCGTTAACTCTGTTTTCTATTCCACTATCTGCCATCACACCCCTAAAACAAGCACTTCTTTATAAACCTTTCGGGGTTCACTATTTTCTAATAGTTACTTCTGGTGTAAGTCACCTGTCCCAAACAGTGGATGTGGCTGATAAGTCTTCTCACCCTAGAGGTAGCGGTAACAAAGCTGATCTCTTGGCTTTTATAGTCGATGGCATCTAATTCTTTAATAAACTCTTCCTTTGAGCAGGATAGCTTAAGTGCTAATTCCACATCGTTGGCATAATGTGCTTTCATAGTTTCAATATAATACTGCTCAACCTTGCCTAAACATGAAATCAATGCTGCTTTGTTTTTAGCATTTCCTTTAATTAAACGGGAAAAACGTGCCGTCCGGCGAGCCTCATCAGCAATTAATTCAATATAACGTCCAACCAAGTGCTTGTTTAATAGGTCAACTGGACCAAGACCATACTTTTTTAGGGCATGGGACAGATGCTCCAGATTATATAGTACAGTGCGATATAACAGGAAATATAACCGATTAACATCTCTATCCCTTTCATTTATGTTCTCGTAATTGTCTTTAGAGATGCTGCTGATGGTTTCTTTAAGCATGGTTCTGGCGATGATGTCCATCTTGTGGATAAGCTCTTCAATAGAAACCTGCTCCATGTTCAGAAAATCTCTGGCAATTACGCTATTAGAAGCCTGCTCCATTACTTCTAATGCAATAAGATTTTGAAACAACTGCTGAATTTCTTTTACTTTATTTTTCAATTCTCTCCCTTTCAAAATGACGGTGCGGTAATTTAGAATATAAGCCGAGTTAACTTCACGCGTTATCAGAAGCAGGTCTTTCCCATCAATATTAATTACTTTAGTCTTCTCTTCCTCTTCGTCTTTGGTTGTGCTTTTGCTCAACATCAAGTTTGGTCCGTTTTCCTCCAGATAAAGCAGGTCTCCTTTCTTCAGCTTGTTCTGGACGAGCCAAGCCTTAGGCAGAGAAACGACAAAGCTGCTCTTTCCAAACGAGATTAATTTGCGGTATTCCATTTTAATGCCTCCTTAAACTATTATTCTAAACAATTATCTTAATACACCTTTACCCACACTCATTCAATTATCCGTAATCCTTCGATCTATGTATATACCTGCATACTGGGGATATATAGTATTTAGGAAAAGTATTTATATTTAAATGTTTTGGTAAAATATATCGGGGATTAGTCATAAGACTAAAATGGGGGTGGTGAAAATGTATCCGAAAGCTAGAAAAAATACTTTTCCGGAAGAGGAAGAAGAGCATATCCATTCTAAACGAGTTAGAGAGAAGTGGGTGGATGACGACGTTCTTAAGCATGAAGACGACGGGTTTATGGAAGGATATGAGCAGGAGATGATAGATGAAGAGGAAAATTACTGTAAGTTTGCCGACTGGCCCTTAGGGAAAGCATAACATGTCGATGAAAACGCTGCTAGGCTTGGACTCGTTTAATATCAGCGATGAAGAGATAATGCAGCGAATTCAGGAGGCATATAAGAAAGGAAGTGACGAAGTAACGTTCTCGTCGGGAAGCAAAACCAAAAGAATTAACCTAACTAAGCTTTCCCCAGACGGATTGATGAAAGGCTATTTGAATTATTATAGCTCGTAAAGGAGTAAGGCTATCAGAGTATTGGTTGTTTTTTCCGTAGGAGTTGTTCTAGCTGTTGATATATCTCTTGCGCTTCTTGTTCTGATTGTTCCGGGGCAGATTCTATCTCCTGGGCTGGACGCCAGAAGCGTACTCCTAAATCAGCCTTTGGGCTGTGTTCTGAGCCGCAAATCTTTACGCTGTCAACCCAGCCTGCATAATGCTGGGGCCATCTCAATTCAACCTCGAATTCATCCCCCCCATAGTCTGTTTCATAAATGTTGTAAAAGTCTTTTCTCCCCGCATACCTTATCTGCCCCAAAGCACTAAGAACAATCATAGCTTGATCCTCATTTAGCATTGATGACATTTTAAACCCATACGCCACTTCTTTAAGTTCCCGGCTTCCCAACAGTTCTTCCCGGCGAGCAGCATAGACTTTTTCCTCTCCCTTCATTTGAGTACGTACTCTTTCCTGCATTCCGGTAAGAAGTTTCATTCTTTCTTCCATAGAATGGTCTGCCCCCGTTTTCTTTTCCATAATTAGCTTAGATGATGGTGGACTTTATAAAATTTTCCACTAATAAGTGGCATTCTCACTTTAGAAAAGTCTATAAACCTCATTCTTGTTCTCCAGAAGATGCATCACTTAAAAGAAAGCATCAGGAAAACATTTCATCATATTCATCAGCATAAGCTATGGTTCAGCTTACTGGTACTGCTTCAATTGATGGCAATAATAGGTATATTCTTTCTGGCCGTAACCTATCCGGTGAAAATACTGGAAGATGTTAATGGAATAATGCAGCCGTTACAGGCCGCTAATTATAATGTCACCAATATTCAGGAAGGCGGAGCATTTTCTACAGATATGCTTAAAGTGTACCAAAATTATAATGCGTTAGTAAAGCACGTCACTGAAGTGATATTATGGCTGCTGGGGACATTTATAATATTGGAAGGAGCATTATGGGTGGGAACACATAAACTAGTCTTATCTGAAAAGAAAGAACCACGCCAATCATCATCTTTTGTCAAACATCTGAAAGAAGCAGGACTCCTCTGGTTGAAATACATCACAGTGAGTTTAATCTTCTTAGGGATACCAGTGTTAATAGGATATTTCTCGCTAAATTTAATTTCTTCTGAACCTAATGAAGACTTGTTAATGTCAATAGCAAAATATACTTTAGCCCTCTTAGGAGTGTTGATTTATCTGTTGTGGTGCGGATTGGCAGTTATCAACTCCTCTTGGAAGGCTCTAGCTAAGAATTGGTGGGCGGTTTCGCTGAAGAAGATTCACTGGACTTTGTTAGCGTTAGTGATTAGTATAATAATTATGGGAAGTTTGTTTAGCCTGATATATCTTACCATGAATTACGAGCCGCTGCAATGGCTGATGATGCTCTTATCAATATTGTGCATCCCTACTCTAACCATACTCAGAATACTCTGGGTGGCACATGCACAGGAGTTGATTAGCAATGAAAAAGATATTTCTTTAGATAACACCAGGAAGATAACGAGGTGGTGAGAAAATGCAAGAATCTGAAACTTTGGAATTGAAAACCTCTACTTCTGAACTAAAGGAAGCCATCATCTCCATTTCTGCGATATTGAACAAGCACCAGAAAGGAGAATTATACTTTGGAATATCCAATCAGGGAAGAGTTATCGGACAGCAGATAACGGAAAATACATTAAGCGGGGTTTCTCAAACCATTGTAAACAATATTGAACCAAAAGTCTATCCTGAAATCAAAGCAGAAGAAATTGAAGGAAAGAGCTGCATAAAAGTTTCATTTGAAGGGCACGAGCAGCCATACTTTGCTTACGGGAAAGCTTATATGAGGGTAGCAGATGAGGATAGGCAGCTCTCCGCCAAAGAACTGGAAAATCTGATACTGCGTAAGAATGCCACTAAATTTGATTCTTCAAAAAGTGATTGCACTATTGACGATATTGATGAAGAAACTTTGAAGAACTTTATATTAAAAGCAAATGAAGTAAAAAGAATTTCGTATAAATATGCCAACAAAAAGGAAGTACTTATTAAATTTGGGTTATTAGTTGATGGTAAGATCACCCAAGCCGGAAAATTATTATTCTCAAATAAAGCCCCATTGGAAGTACAATCTGCTGTTTTTGCGGGGATAAATAAAGTTACATTCTTGGACATCAAACAATTTAAAGGCAATATTTTCGAGTTGCTTAGATTATCCGAGTCTTATATCAAAGAACATATTAATTGGCGAGCTAAACTTGAGACCAGAACGAGAGAAGAGATTCCAGAAATACCTCTTAGAGCGATCACAGAAGCGCTAGTAAATTCTTTTTGCCATAGGGATTATCTTGCTCCTGAAAGCAATAAGATAGCAATATATAAAGATAGGGTGGACATTTGGAATCCGGGGGATTTTCCTTCGGGATATACTCCATTAGATTTTATCACGGCTGATTTGCCCTCAATTTTAAGAAATCCCCTGGTCGCAAATATTCTTTATTTGAGCGCAGATATTGAAAAATGGGGTTCAGGGCTTAGAAGAATAAAAGAAGCGTGTGATTTAGATTTTGTCCCAGTAAAATTTGACGTGCTGAAATATGGATTTTCAGTTATATTTGAGAGACAAGAGTTTGCTGAAGCAGGAATGATGAAAACTGGGGAGAAAACTAGGGAGAAAACTAGGGAGAAGATTATTGCACTTATTAGAGAAAATCACAGTATTACCTCTGACGAAATAGCAAGAAGATTACACCTCACTGAAAAAGGAGTAGAATGGCAACTCAAAAAACTAAAAGAAAATGACTTGATTAGGAGAATTGGCCCAGATAAAGGCGGACATTGGGAAGTGAAATGACAATGAAACGAATAATTATCGACACCAACGCTTTGATGGCGCTCGTACAATTTAAAGTAGATATATTTGAAGAGCTGAAACCCTGCTGTGATTTCAAATATGAAGCAGCAGTGTTGAAAGGAAGCATAGATGAATTGAAGAAGCTGGCAGAGAAAGATAAAAGTAAAGAAAGCAGAGCGGCAAAGTTGTTGCTGCAGCTCATTAAATCTAAAAAGCTGATAGTGATGCTTCATCCGGAAGGCTACGTTGATGATTTGCTGGTTGATTATTCTAAACGAGGCTCTTTGATTCTGACGCAGGATATAGCTTTAAAGAAGCGATTAACCCGGCCGTATCTAACGTTAAGACAGAAGAAAAGAGTGATAATGGTGAAGTAAACTTGAAGAGTAAAAGGAAGAAACATCATATGCACTTATATTCATGCTGATGTCCTCTCTCCAGCAGTTTTTGATGAAGTGGGTAATGGGTTACGGGCACCAGAACATGAGCCGGATGCAGGAGCTTGTCCATCACTATTTCTCTTTCCATCCCCGCTCACTCACCACTTTCTATTCATCTTACTTATCACTTTCAATGGCTTATCAGAAACTTTAAACTTTAATTCATCTCCTTCTTTGACATCGTAACGATTAATAGAATCTATGGATAATTCCGAGGGATCATTCGCCCAGTACATTAAAGTTAATTCTTCTCCTTCTTGAACACGAAGATTCAGCCCTTTGTATTTACACTCTTCCCCCATGAATGGCTCTCGGGTAAGCGTGCGCAATTTCGGAGAAATACGGGAAAATTCTGAGGTTACTAATGGATACAATCCTGATTTAACTTGAGGTAGATATAACCCCGCATTTCGATACCTGGCCCCGGTTCCTGAGCCTGCTCCGCTTACTACTAAAATTCCAGTGCATTTCTGCTCTTCACTTTCTCCGTTCAGTTTTAGCAAATAACGGCTCATCATATCCGTTGCTTTGATGGATAAAGAAACCGTGCAGGTGGAATCTTCTACTCTGGCTCCATTTAAAGTGGTTGCAACTCTTGCCCAATATTCGGTATTAAAATCTCCCTTGACAATTTGCTTTAATCTCTGCCTTAAACTGTCCGGCGTGAAGTACAGCAATTTCCCGTAACTGGTTTGTGGATCAGAATTTACCCCCACCAAATACGCTTCCGGAAATAAATGCGAGCAGATCTGGAAGAAATTATCTCCGCCCAAAGCAATTAGTATCTCCACTTCTGCTTTTGGAGTGCAGTTTTTCTGAAGAGCAATTACATCTAACACTTCTGCACCCGGAACTTGGGCAAGAATTTCTTCAATATTCTGTTTCTGACGCGTATGGCTGGCTACAATTTTGCCTACATCTTTACCTTGCTGCCGATAGGTATTTAATATTTCACCGTAGGACAATTGCAGACGGTGCATGTCCCATTCTATTTTGGACAGTTTGGCGGCAAGGCCGAGTTTCATTTTAGTCATTGGTTAAGCCCTCAAATCCATCCCAAAAATCGCCTTTCCTTCATCTTCCCATAAGCGAAGTCCATCAGAAACTTCAGATTCTCAATATCGGCTTGATTGTACTTCAACAGCAATCTTAACGCTTCTTCATCGCCTCTTTTGTACTTATACCACAATCTTACCGCTTCAAAACCGTCTACTTCTTTTATGTCTTCATCTCGGGATAATCCCATTACCCCTTCAATGTACTTCAATCCCCCGGTATAACCTAATTCTTTCAGAACGTAACGCAAATCAATATGAAACTTCTCCAAATTTAATTCCGGATATTTGGCTTTTAAGAAAGGGATATCAAAACATTTTCCGTTATAAGTTATGATGACGGAATATTTAGAGAGTTCCTGGGGGAATTCATGCAGATTCTGATCTTTAACAAAGAGTTTGGTGTTTTGGCCATCGTATATTCCAATTACGGTAACCTCATTGAAATGCCTGCTTAATCCAGTGGTTTCGATATCTAAAAAACAGCAGGGAAATTCTTTGTATGCCCGCCAGTGCTGGTTTTTAGGCAGCCTTTGCAGGAAGAAATTAAAGTTGTTATTTTCCAGGGCTTGTTTTGATTCCAGAATCTGAGAATGCAGCTCATGAGCTTCCTGGATTTCATCCCAGTGCAAGAGGTTAGATTTCCATAACTCTAGTTCTTTATTTTCTGACACTAAATGGCAAAAAGTATTCTTTAACATCTATTGCACCGAAAGCAGAGTTAGTTCAATCTATTTAAAAGATTGTTGTTCTGGAGAATATATAGTAAACTGCGTAGCTTATAGCACATCCTTTTGTTTATACCAGTATTGCTTTTTCGACGCAGTTTACTATTAGACAACTGCGCACAAATGTGATATAACTTGCGCAGTTATCTATAATTTTAACATTCAGTAGCTTCCAGCAATATCCCTCAGAAACATTTATCAATTCTGTACTGTTTCAAGCTTATTTTGCGTCTTCACATCATTAACAATTATGAGGATAAGCTATCCCTAAACAACACTGGTCAAAAGAGGAAGATAACACTTTTTCTTCGATGAGAAATCTATTCATGAGAAATAATAGTTATCCCCCTTTAAAAGTTGATTTTGAATGAAGAAAAGTTAGTTTTGTATTATCGTAAAGACGACTTGAAACAGTACAGGATTGATTACCCTTTCACTACCGTTCCCCTAAACTTTTCTCCACGCACCATCTTAGGAAACTGTTCTTTTCGGCCAATGTAAACGGTCAATTTCTTTCTCAACGTATATCCTAATGCTGCGGCTTCTGGATCAAACGGCGTACTTAACCCCGGAACCCATTTTGTTCCGACGAGGGTTACTAACTCTTTCCACATCATCTGTTTGAGCTCTTGGGCATGGGCTAGAATTTCTTCTTTCTTTTCCGGAAGTGCTTTAGCTAATTCTAACGGCTTGATTTTTTTAACAATTTCAAAGTCGCTGAGCTTGAATACTTTACTGGCGTGGAACGCTTTGGCTAATAGCATCATATCTTTATCGGTGCTGCAGCCAGGGACCCAGCCTCCGGTGAAGAACACTTTACAATTAGAATTGAGTTTTTTAGTTGGATCAAGAATCAACTGCGGATAAACTGCTTTTCCCAGCTTCTTCTGGAATTGTTTCAGCACATATTCGGCGTTTATCTTGGTGATAGAAATTCCCAGCCAATCATTAGCACGCTGTACTGCTTCAGTTTCATTCAATGCTTCTTGCAGAAAAGGCTTGGATGCTTCCTGCACTCTTCGGCACAACTTTCCCCCACCCACTACAAAAATAAATTTGTCGTTGCTTTCTTCCACCAGCTGGATAAACTGGTTTATAACTAAGTTATCGTACTTTCCATCGGGATTAACGATCGAGCCGCCGAATTTTACAATATTCATGGGGAGCACCTTTTTACTTAGAAATTAGGGAAAATTTATAAACATACCCCCTAAATAATCATCATTAAACTAAAGAAGGTGACCCAAACATGACTATAGTTAAAATAAATTTGCATAAATTAGTAGCGGAAAGAAACTTAGAATCGCCCGGCGGACAGATAAATATCAATAACAACGTTTCGATTAAGAATATCGAAGACCTATCGTTTGATATTGAAGGAAAGAAAGGATTGAAGTTTACGTTCTCGTTCAACTGCAATTACGAGCCAGAGTACGGCAAAATTGAAGTAGAAGGACAGATTCTATATGTGGATACCGCAGCTAAGATAAAAGGAGTTAAAGAAGGCTGGGAGAGCGAGAAGAAGATTCCTATGGACATCATGGAGCAGATAGTTAATGCTGCTCTGCACAAAGGAAATATTCAAGCGATAAAAATTAGCGAAGAAGTTAACTTGCCTAGCCCGTTGCCTTTGCCCAAAGTTAAAACCGGTCCGGCACTGGGAGCAGTGCCCCTGGCAGGAAAGTCAGGCGGGAAGAAAGCGGGATAAAAGCTTTATAACACTGGAAGAAGGCCCAGAACTGCTCGATGATGTGCCGGGATGTTGAGCAAACCCTCATATTAATTCCTGCAGAATTTTCTTCACAATCTTTATAAAATCCGCCTTTTCCTGCTAGTTCATGACTGAAGATACCTCTGGCTATGTCCAACCGCAACGGCAAGAACAGCATTTGGAAATGCGTGCAGAACAGTCTAATCTGCCTTACCAAGCTCTGAAAGATTTAGAACTCTTCTCCATAAACCGCATTCGGGATCGCCTGGCTACTTTGGAAATAGGCCCCGAGGTGCGTTGGAGAATCACCGAATGCCTGGCGGAAGAGAACCGCAAGCAATGGCCCTCTAAGAATCATCGCAGAGCTAGCTGTACTCCCTATACTTTGGATCACTGCGTGGAGAAGCTGCGGGAATACTTGGAATGGCAGGTAAGCGCAGCGATAGAGAGCCTTCCCCCAGAGGCTCCAGAGTTAGCGGCTTTACAGGATAAGCTTCAGCGGGGAGTGACAGCTAATATCGCCACTATCAAAAACTATCTTTCCCAACATTATACTCTGATTCTCTGCAATACCCGAGGAGTAATTCCCGCACCGGTAGTTAGAAAGATGAAAGAGAAAGTCCAAAGATGGGCAAAAGGAAACCGGGAAGTTCTTTCTGAGCCATTAGAGCCTCTGATTAAGGAGATTGCAGATGGCTTGGGTTTGTATACAATGGGTTATTCTTCCCGCCGGATTTGGGATGAATTGATGAAAGTGGCGTGAGTTTAAATGGGCTTACCAGAAGGATTCCAGCAACAAGAAGCAATTATTGCCCGTTTTGCCGTGACAGAAAGTGCCAAAGCTGCCTAGAGTTTCTGGAATTTATTTTAGCTGCGGCTACAACTTCACTTTAACCAGTGGAATGGTCATCTCTTCTTTGCTAACCCCGCCATGATTGCCAATGAACAATTCCTTCTTTTTCTCCGGTGGATGCTCTTTAAACGCATAATTTTCTTTTAGGATTAACACATAATCTCCTATTCTGCTCAACAATTGCGGATGCGGTTTAAATAACCCAAAATAGCCTTTATCTACCAATTCCTGTGCCGTATGCAAGGTGCAATATTTCTGCAAGTGATGCCGGACGTATTGCTCAAACTGCTGGGTTTTCTGCGGCAACACATAACAAAACAATGCTCTAGGCTCTCCTCCAGTAGGAAGCTCCTGACATTCCATGAAGTGAGCATGTTTGTCTAGAATAATGGTTCTCTGTTTAGAAGTACTAATGTGCCCATGGTCAGCAGTTATCAATAGTAAAGTATCGGTTCCTTTAAGTTTCTTAACCAGTATTCCCAGCTTAGCATCAAGCTCCCGCAGATGTTTCCAGCTCTTAGGGCTTTCTTTTCCATAAAAGTGGCAGAAGTGGTCATATTCACCCCAATAAGCATAAATGTATTTTCGGTTATCGCTGTATTTCACTGCTTTCTCGAGCTTGGTTAATAATCCGTTAAAGTTATTTATACCCCATTTTATCGGCTTCCGGCAAAAGTGCTCGTTATAGGAACTCTTATAGAAGCCTTTCTTAATTATTGTATGGCTCTCGACAGTGATTTTATCAAATAAAGGCTGGGGGTAGGCAAACTTAATGCTCCGATCTGCATTCTTATGCTCCCAATTATGCAAAGGAAGTATCGCAATTACGTCTTTAAACTCTTTCAGATACATATACCATGCGACTAATCCGTGCTCTCCCGGAGCCATTCCAGTAAACGAAGTAGTGATTGCTGAGATAGTCGTCGAAGGAAATACTGAAGTTAAGTTTCGGCAATAATATTTCGCCAGAAAACTATTTTTGTTCGCTTTCTTCAACTTAGCTACTACGTCTGCACCCATTCCGTCGATAAGCAACAAAACTACATTCTTAGCTGATTTTATTTCTTTAACTAAAGCAGGATCAGTGACTTTATACTTGCTTCTTCCTCCAAAACCATGAAGGATGCAACTCATCAAGTTAACCAAACTATTTCCATGATAATCTGGTAACATCGTCTCTATCATTATTTCAAGAAATCACCAAATGTTTATAAATAATGCTCTTTTCTGAAGTGGTATCGTGGAGAGATAGGTCGGTTCAGCTGGACTTGCTTATACTGGAGATGCAACCGTAAGTTGTTGCAGTGTTAATTCTCCATTGACCGTTTAAAATAATTAAACCGAGGTAAATAACTATGGCAAAAATGCATTCCCGAGCAAGAGGAAAAAGCGGCAGCAAGAAGCCGGTGAAGAAAGTGCCGTCATGGGCACCGTATAAAGAAAAGGAAGTAGAAAAGCTGGCTATGAAATATGCCAAAGCCGGCAAAAGCACTTCAGAAATTGGGCTTATCTTAAGAGATGTGCATGGGATTAACAGCGTAAAAGCTATTACCAACAAAAGCATCAGCACTCTGCTTAAAGAGAGCAAGATTACCTCGGAATTACCTGATGATGTGGTGGCTTTAATTCGAAGATTGATTGGGGTGAGACAGCATTTAGAGAAGAATATACATGATTATTCAGCTAAGAGAGGATTAATCTTAACCATGTCCAAGATAAACCGCTTGGTTAAGTATTATAAGCGTTCAGGCAGGCTGCCTACGAATTGGACCTTAGATTTAAATAGGCTGAAGATGTACCTGGAATAAACCGTGACATCCAATATACTAAGTGATTTTAGCACTGCCTTGGGTGCGAATATCAATTATCACATAGGGCACACGTAGCGTTGTGGTTACTAAGCACAACTTGTGGTGCGGAGTGTGCATTAGAGTATTCACATCAACTGAGCACCCGCAGTGCTAAAATCACTGATTTCACTTAAGCCGTTGGATGCCACAATAAACCGAAAGTTTTTTATTTTTATTTGTTTTTATCGGTTGTAAAGAGGTGAAACAGATGCATAGAATTAAGTCAGCAATAATGATTGTACTTTTAATTGGGATAATCGCAGTTATTGGTTTTATGATGGGAGAGAATTCTGGGATAACCAGCGCGATTGTAGCTGAGACTGTTGCCTGCTACGAAGATTCTGACTGTGATGATAGAATTGCCCAGACAGAAGATGTGTGCATGAATCCTGGAACTAACGATGCACTATGTGTGAGCAGAGTGATGAAGAAGGAATAAACAAAAAAAATAAAAGCTATTAAAAAAAATTATAGCATTGTCCTTATGCTTTCAATGTTAGAAGCAATATCCGTGCCTTTCTTGGTCAGCTCTAATAATTTTAAACGGCCTTCTTTTTTAAACCGAATCAATTCAGCTTTCTGCATTTCCTGCAATATCTTTACTACGTGTGAATACGTGCAGTCGATCTGCTTCGCCAGAACTGAAGCATAGACATTGGCATCAGCATTTTTTAGCTCGACCAACATCATAGCGGGTTTTTCTCGGAAAAACACGTCAAAAATACCCTTCTTTTTAATCAATTTAACACCCCCGATATTTTTCCATCCCCACCTCTGAAAAATTAGGGCAGGATAGGTATATTTAAACATTTAGACACTTAAAGCTATATTTTACAACCTATATTTAAAAGTTGCTATATATTGTATTTCCCTTCGTCAAAAAGAAAATGAGTGCGGGGAAAGGGAATTTCTTAGCTGCAAATTTAATTGCTTGCCATTCGAACCCTCGAACCCACTAAGGGACAGGATGACTTACATCCAGCTTCAATTGCTGGTGTTCCTCTGATGGGCTTAAGTCCTGCGCATATAGTCCGAAAACTTCGTTTTCGTCCATCGAAAACTCTGGTTTTCATTTGACCAGACTTTGCTATCCCCGCGCAGAGTTGTGAAACCATGAGTAGTATATAAAATTAATTGCTGGAAGTATACTCGATGACATAAATAATTATACAAATAGTATGTCATCTCCTAATAAGTAAGTGACATTTTGTATAAAAATTAGTGTCACTTACTATAATTGATGTTCTTCTTTTAATAGGAAGAGAGATTTAGTGCCTATCTCAGTAGGCAGGGCAGCGGTGACTGTTATGGTCACATGCCTTCTACTCACTGAACTTCCTAAAGAACCGTTTCTTAGCTAATTCTATCGTCGTAAAGTAAGCTCCTAATATCGCTCCAATTAATACCAGCATCTTCCAGTCTAGGGGCACAAACTCAAACAGCTGCTGCGAAAAAGCCCAGAACGGCAGAGCCAATGAGAACACTACTGCCCCAATAGATACCAACACTAACCATACACTGGGCTTGCTCCTAAAGAAAGACAGATGCGTCCTCAGGGCAAACAAAATAATTATCTCGGAAATAACTGACTCTACAAACCAAGATGTCCTAAATACTTCTAAATTAACTTTAAACACATACAACATCGCAAAAATCAACAGGAGGTCAAAAAAAGTGCTGAGCAGCCCAAAGTAGACCATAAATCGAGAGATAAGCTTGATATTCCACTTGCGCGGCTTGTGCAGCAACTCTTCATCAACTTTATCGGTAGAGATAGCTAAATTTGGTACATCGCTGATAAAATTGTTCAATAATATCTGCACTGGAAGCAAAGGGATAAATTTCATAAACAATGAAGATAATGCTACCGTAAACATATTTCCATAATTAGCGCTGATGGTATTCAACACATACTTGGTAATATTCCCAAACACTTTCCGGCCTTGTTTTATTCCATCTATCAGCACGTGCAGACTCTTGTTCAACAAAATTATATCTGCGGCATCTTTAGCGATTCCGCTGGCCGTATCTACTGAAATTCCTACATCAGCAGCTCTTAATGCCGGCGCATCATTAATCCCGTCTCCCAGAAATCCGACGATATGGCCTTCACGATTTAAACTGGCCACTAATTTATACTTCTGTTCCGGCGTTACCCGGGCAAAAACATTATATCGCTGAGCATACTGCTCCAACTGCGCCGGGCTAAGCAGTTCTAATTCTTCTCCGGTAATTACTATTCTTTCAGCAATAACCAACCCCACCTCGTGGCAGATATGTTTAGTAACCACGGGACTATCTCCGCTGATAACCTTAACCTTAACTCCCAACTTGGCCAACAGACTTAACGCTTCCCGAGCCGATTTTTTAGGCGGGTCTAAAAACAGCAGAAAACCCAGCAGAGTCAGACCGGTTTCGTCATATTTAGTTGATTTATGTTTAGAATAGGGCTTTTCGGCTACAGCAATTACTCTATACCCATTACTCTCGTAGCTTTTTACTCTTCTCTCAACTTCAAATTTCAATGCAGAAGATAACTTACACTTGTGATCATTAAGTTGAGCAAAGTCACATACTTTAAGTACCGCATCCGGAGCGCCTTTAACTAACAATAACTGCATATCATCTTTCTTTACAATTACACTCATCCTTCTTCGCTCAAAATCAAATTCATTCTCATCAATGAAAGTATACTCTTTCAGCTTAGGCAATAATGACTTAGCCAGTGTATGGGCCCAGATAGATTTATCAATCGGATTATCTAATGCTTTTTTATTCAGGCCTTGGCTGGAATTGCACAACATTCCATACAGCACTAATCGAGGCTCTTTCTCTTGGTTCAGATTAAGATATTTCTCTAATGTAAGCCTGCCTTCAGTTAAAGTTCCGGTTTTATCACAGCATAACGTATCGATATTACCCAAATCTTCAATAGAAGCAAGCCTTTTGGTAATAACTTTCTCTTTCGCCATTTTTAATGCGCCGTTAGATAAAGTTACGGTCATAATCAATGGTAAAATTTCCGGAGTAATTCCTACGGCTAAGGCTAACGCAAACATAAATGAGCTGAAATAGCCCTTGCCTAATAGGGCATTAGAAATAAAGATAAACACGGTCATGGCTAAAATAACTTTCAATAAGAAATTGCTGAACTTATGGATGCTTTTCTGGAAATTTGCTTCCGGCTCTTTTTTCTTGAGATAAGCTGCAGTTCTGCCAAAAAAAGTCTTCTCCCCAGTATGAGTTACGATTCCTTTCCCCGAACCGCTGGAAACGAAGGTGCCCATAAACGCCATATTAAACAATTGTGAAGGCAAATCATGATGCGGCGGGACTGAAGTTATCTTCTTTAGCACCGGAATCGATTCACCAGTCAGCGGAGATTCATCGGTAGTAAAATTATCTACATAAAACAAGCGTATATCTGCCGGAACCAGGTCTCCAATATTAAGATAAACTACATCGCCAGGAACCAGATGCTTGGAATCGATTTCTTTCAGTTCTCCTTCTCGGAACACTTTAACTTTCAATGAAACATATTTTTTAAGTTCGCGGCTGGCTTTTTCAGCACGGAATTCCTGAACAAATCCCAACAAGATATTCAACGCAACTATAGATAGAATCACTATTGCTTCTACCTTCTCTCCCAGAAAATAAGAGATGATAGTTGCAGCCAGAAGCACCAGAACCAATGGATTCTTAAATTGGTAGAATAGAATATCCCACGCATCATGCTCTTCTTTCCGGCTTAGGTCATTCAAACCTTGCTCTTTCAGCCTTTTCTCTGCTTCGGAGGTGGTTAAGCCTGTATCAGAGCTTTTAAGCTGGCTGAATAGTTCTTTTAGAGCAATTGACCAGGCCTCTCCCTCTTTTTCCAGCATAAGCGAGGTAATGGTGCGGTAGATTATATATTTTGTTGTTGATTCATCTTATCACTCCACCACCAAAAACTTTAATAAGCCCCGCTTAATTGCTTCATTTACTACAAAAGGGGATGGTATTATGGTAAATTCATTTTTCGAGAAGCTGTTGAAGTTACTTTCATTTAATCCGTTTGCTAAACGGGATCAGGTTAAGCTAGGGTTATATGGGCCGCCGAATGGTGGAAAGTGCGTTACTTCCGATACTAAAATTGTACAATTTAATGGAGAAATCAAATCCATCCAAGAGATATTTGAAGAAGTCAGAGACAAACTAGGTAACTTTAATTCATGCGCTAATTTTCAAGAGACGTTTATTGATTGTAGTGAGTTGGATTTAGTTGTACCTAGTCTTGACACTGAAAACCTTAAGATCGTTCCTAAGAAGATTTCTTTCGTATATGCACAGAAATATACCGGAGACATCTACAAAATTACTACTTCCAGCGGAAGGGAGATTAAAGTAACCCCAAATCATCCCTTAATTACCATTTCCAACGGTGGAATTAATAAAATCTTAAGCTCGGAATTAAAAGTGGGTGACTGTATCTCCGTAGCTCAAAAAGCAGCTCTGGCTTCTACCATCACTCTGCCTGTAGTACAAGAAGCGCACTACCAGTATGAAAACGGAATGCTTATATCCCCGGCGAAGTGGCATCATCCAAAAGGCATCACTGTGCCATCTATAGTTGACGACCGGCTGGTACGATTCGTAGGTTATGCTATAACTGAAAGCTACCACACTCAAAATCGAATAATTTTCACCAATCAGGATGATAATCTTATTAATGATTTTGAGAAGCTTAGCCTAGAACTGTTTAAGCTGCAGCCAATCAAGAGATTTAGAAAGGGTTCTGTTGCTTTGGATGTAAGCTCAAAAACACTTACGGATTACCTTGAAGAAATATTACATTTAAAGCCGGGGACAGCAGAATCCAAAGAAATTCCGGCTCAATTAATGGGCCTGCCCGATAACCTTACTGCAGAGCTGCTTAAAACTTTGTATGATTGTGAAGGATATGTAAGCAAGAACGTTAAATCTGCGGGAGGAAAAGAAATTGAGTACTCCAGTAAGAGCAGAAAATTAGTAGAGCAGGTGCAGTTGCTGCTAAATCGGTTTGGCATCGTAGGCAAGTTCTGGGAAAAGAAAGTAAAAGGGCAGTCTTACTACCGGTTGTCTATCAGAGGCAGTGATAATCATAAGCTGTTCCGAAATAACATTGGATTTACCATTGGCTACAAGAAAGAGCGATTAGAACAATTATGCCAGAATAATCATCCAGTGCCCCTAAAAAGAAACGCTTTTACACTCCCCATAGTTGGGCTTTTGGAAAAGATTAGAAAGCAGCAGGGATTAACTCAAGCCGAATTCTTTCTGGATGGGAAACATGGGGCTAGAATGCTACATAACAACCGCATTAGCTACCATCGGCTGAAGAATATGGCTGAGGTGAACAGTCATCCTTTGATATCTAAAATTGCTAATAGTGATTGCCGGTGGGATAATATCATTTCCATAGAGAAGATGCCTTACGATAGTTATGTTTACGACCTTACTATTGAAGACACACACACGTTTATGATTTCTAATGGGTTAATTGCCCATAACAGCACTCTAGCCAACCGCATCTGCGAAGACTGGCTGGGAGAAAGCATGTCTGCCGTTTCTCACATTCCGCATGAAACCCGGGAGATTATCATGAAAGAGCAGGTTACCATAAAGAATAAAAGAGGTAAACAGCTTACTTTCTCGCTGGTAGATACTCCCGGCATTGCTACTAAAGTGGATTTTGAGGATTTTATGCGTAAAGGATTAAACAAAGACGAGTCCAAGAAGAGAGCCAAAGAAGCTACTAAAGGGGTTATAGATTCCATCAAATGGCTGGATAAGATGGATTCCGTTATCGTAGTCCTAGATGCGACCCAAGACCCTTACTCCCAAGTCAACGTTACCATTCTGGGAAACCTACAAGCAAGAGATATTCCGGTGCTAATTGCCGCTAACAAAGTTGACCTTAAGAAAGCAAGCATAGATGCCGTTCAATCCGCTTTCCCCCAGTATAAAGTTGTAGGCGTCTCCGCCAAATACGGTAAAAATGTGGAGGAGTTTTACGAAGAACTGTTTAAGCTTGCCAAGTGAGATATAGGTGAGATATATAATACAAAGATGTCAATTAAAAACAACATTTAAAAACTACAGGTTATTTCCTATACTGAAGGACATAAATAATCATACAAAAACATTATGTCCTTCATATATAGTGTCGGATAATGATTGCTCAACTATTTATGTCCGCCACCATATATAAATAAAAGAGGTTTATCAGAGAAGATGGTTACGTTTCAATTTGTTCCATATCCAGACATAGAGAATTTATCTTCAGCTAAACGAATCAATAAGCTTCTGAATATTGTGAAAGAGAACAAGATTGTGCTGATGGAAGGCCGCCTGAAAAAAGAAGAAGAAGCCGATTTAATTGAAATAACCATGGAAGAGATATCCGGCAAGTTTAAAGGGATTGAAATAAGTGTAGTGTACCCGGATAAAGATAAGGGCGATTTCTTACAGAAGCTTAGGGGCACTATGGCTGGTGTTCTTTTAGGTGATAGAGAAGGAATGACTATTATCGGCCCGGCTTCTATGGTGAAGAAGATTGAGAAGAACCCCAATAAGATTGAGCTGTTTATGAGAGATAAGTAGTTCTTGAGTATTTTGTTTAGCTCGGTGCGGTCTCTAGTGAAATAACACCTTTGGAAGAGAAAATATTAAAAAGCAACGCTACTTACTTAAGAATATGCCACACCAATGCGTTCGTTGTAATACTTTCTATCAAGAGGGAGCCCAGGAGATTCTTAAAGGCTGCAAGTGCGGCGGCAGGTTGTTTTTCTACATTAAACAGCAGCATATTGATGAAGGCAAGCAAATCCTCAGCAATTTAACGGTTGAAGACAAGAAGCAGATAGAAGAAGATGTTACGGAGATTCTTACTTTAAAATTAGAGCCTAATGCGCCAGTAGTATTGGATATAGAAGCAATTAGAATTTTAAAACCGGGGAAGTATGAATTGGACTTAGTGCATCTGTTCAAGAAAGACCCACTGATAATTAAGTTAGAAGAAGGGAAGTATGTTATAGATTTGCCTCATCTGTTTAAAGAAGCCAGTGAAGAAGGGAAAATAGAGTAAATTCAGGGAGAAGGCGATGGGCGTGATTTCTGGATGCCGAACTTACTTAAAGAGTACATCGGGCAATAACTTTCTCTCGAAGGTACAACTCTTTCTCTTTCTTAAATACGGCAATATCTTCAATGAATCCTTCTAAGCCAGGAAGGCCCACCCGAAACCCATGGTCTAAGATAGTTTTACAGACATCGTAAACCAGCGGAGGCTGCCCGCCACGAAAATCAATTCTGGTAATCAGCCCTTCTGCAGCTATCTCCTGAAAAGGCATTTCTGCTGTCACGGGATGATATCGAATAAAACCGTCCCTGCCTTTTAAATACCATGCATTGGGCAGATACACGGTCATGGCCTTTTCCATATCCACAGTTAATCCGACTTCATGAAGATGCCCGTCAATTCCTAAATTATCGCTATCATCGGTGAATATTAAATACCCTTTACGGAAAAAGTCCTTTAATTGGCCTAAATTTTCTACGACAGAAGTTTGTGCCATCTTATTTTTCTGAGAGACCACTAATATATAAACTTAACTACTCTAAAATGAAAGCGTTATAGTTTGCTCTTCACCGCTTTATCGGATATAATCGCAGAATGTCCCGTCGGGTCTTCAATGATTATCTTTAGCTTTTCCTGGCCGGCAAGAGCACGGTTTAATTTCTTAATTAAGTTCTTCGATTTCTTTACTGCATCATCATCGTCTTCTTCTGCATCTACTGACGATTCTATCATCTTCTTGACTTTTTCCAGCAGGCCTTCAATATTGGTGATGTATCCATCAGATGCCACCCCCGGCTCAATGGTGATGATGTGAGGAATTTTTAACGTAGCTTCTCCGGACTTGACTACTTTTACATTTAGATCAACATCGGATTCCAGTTCAAAGGTAAATCTACATGGCTCTTTCTCTTCGGCTGGCTCTAGGTCTGATTTTTTATAGCCGCACGCTTCACATTCTAAGGTCAATACGTAAACTTTGCCGAAGTGCGGTATATCTACTTCATCCTCTCGAAGTATGGATTTGTTCTCTCCGCACGCTGGACAAAGCTGTCCTTTAAGTTCAGTTGCCATAAGCTCAAGCAAGACAAACCAGTTTAAAAACATTTTGGTGGTGTGAGTATAAGAGAAACAATTCAGCCAAAACTTTAATAAATAACTCCTCTGAATGAACCTAAAGTGCGTCGGTGGTATAATGGCTTAGTATCTCAGCCTTCCAAACCAGAAGGTGATGAGAGCTGATGATCCGGGAAATGTCTTTAAAGGATGGACATTCGGAAGTTCGAATCCCGGCCGACGCATCATCCTTTATTTTCTTAAACACCTCCTAAAACTTTAAATACTCTTTTGTTTTTCTAAGCTGTGGTGCTCGCCGTATGAAAATAACCATTGATACTAAAGAAGATAATCATGAAGATATTAAGAAAGTAATTGCGCTGTTAAATGGAATGATTGGGAACAGTTCTGGTATATATTCCAACCAGCCAACTGCTACTCCAGCAGATTCTACCAATTTAATGAGCATGTTTGGAGATGAGCCTGCACCTAAAGCAACTCCAGATACAGCACCTAACTTCGGCTCGTTCCTGAATCTGGTTGATGGGAAGAAGAAAGAAGAGCCCAAAGGGATACCGAAGATTGTGATGTATTGAAACGGTAGGGCGGATGGAGCTCTGAAAAAGAATACAAAAGATTTATATCCCTCAATTAATTCATTACTCTGGAGGTTACCACTATAATGAAAACAACAGATTATTTAACTTTTCTAAAGTCAGTACAGAATAAATTAGAACAGATTGGAAAAGAGGTTAGTAATTTTCAGGAAGGACTAAAAATTGGCGGTGGCAAAGCCAAAGAACATGAAGAAGATCTAGTTAGAAAATTAAAAGAGTGTATTGCAATTAAAGCTGAGATAAATATAAATTATGCTGCCTGTATAAAAACTGACAATGTAAAGAGTCAAACTTTGGATGCTTTAGAGCATATCCGTGTTGTCGGTGAAAAAATTATAAAAGCACATGAAAAATTAATTGGAGAAATCGTAAATGTTCCTGTTCTGATGTACCATAATATTAGTGAAGAAAATAATCCTAAATCTAGGTATACCGTTAGTAAGAAAAAGTTTGAACAGCAGATGGAATGGTTAAAAAAGCAGGGGTATCAGCCGATAACATTCATTGAACTACAACAATATTTGAAAGGTGAAATCCTTCTGAGAAAACCAGTTATAATAACATTTGATGATGGATTTGTAAATTTAAACCTGGTGAGAGCAATAATGGCCCAATATAATTTTAGGGCGGTAATATCAATTGTAACAAAGAGGGTTGGTGAACCCGTGTTTATAAATAAAACTGATTGTGAAAGCACCTTAGATCTCGCACAGCTAAGACAATTTTCAAGAGAAGGATGGCAGATTATTTCTCATAGTCATGATTTACATCATTTGGGTGAATCCGACATTAATACTCTTTTTAAAACTAAAAGCAGGGAAGAGTTTTTGGCTTTAATGGAAGCTGATTTAAAAAAATCTAAAGGGTATTTAGATACTCATTTCCCGGACCAAAATAATGAAGTATTAGCTTGGCCTTTCAACTTTTATCAAAGAGATGTGGTTAAAATAGCTGAAAAAGTAGGTTTTAAAGTGATGTTAACTACAGATGTGCATAATGTTAATTCAATTTTTGCTCTTGTAAAAAGAGACCAATGGGCTGCTCTAATTTCTTTGAGACACCTTTTCTCTTCATTTATTCATCGGTTTACAGATCCAAGGTACATCAGTAGAATTGAAATTTCTAATCAAGTTGATTTAGACGAATTTTCAAAAAGAATTACTGGTGCAAATTATATGTTTAAGATTAAAGTTATAAATAAATTTAAACAGCTAATCGAGCGTGCGATGAAAACTTTAAGATTACAGCCCGCTTAAGTTAGTATCAATTGTGGAGGGATCAACTATAATTATATGTCTATTTGTATCCCCTTTTTCTGTTAGAATAATTTTTAAGTAATTGTCTAATCGCTGGTTGAGCAGAGTGTTATATTTACCTAATGCGGCATCAAATGCATTTTGGGCCCTTTCATATAAATAGGGTGTATTCTCTCCAATTCTTCTAATTGTCTGTGCGTTTCTGCAAATAACACTTAAATCATCACTCGTACTTACTCTATATCTGGCTATATTTAATAACACTTCAGGGATCATAGGTCTTAAAATCATCACTCATTTATAAATGTTTTGCTACTTATTGATAGTAAGCCTCTTCTTCCAATTATTGCTAGCATCGTAGAAGATTAAGAATAAAAACCATTTTTCTTTGATTGGGTGGTCTTCGTATTCCATAGAAAAGTATTTAAATAAGCTATGCTTAGAGTAAGAAAGTAAGACAATTGGAGGTAATTAAAATGAATGTTGAAACAGTAAGGATGTCATCCAAAGGGCAAATCGTAATCCCTCAGGACATACGCGAGGAAGTTCACGTGGACGAAGGGACTGTTTTTGCGGTAGTGGGAACTAAAGACACCATTATCTTAAAGAAGATTATTACGCCGAGCAAGGAAGAATTGATTCAAAGCCTAAAAACAATGGCTTTAAGAGGGAGAAAAAGAGCTGAACTCTTGGGAATAAAAGAAAGTAGCGTTCCTGAAATTGTTCAGAGGGTCAGAGCAGAGAAGAACTGACTATGAAAGAGAGGAATACAAATAATCCGGCCAGAAGAAGCAGGAGGATTAATTTAATCTTTTTCTAATATATTTTCACCATCCTCATCAACTCCTCCACCACAAAAGGAACTTCTTTTACTCTGTCTTCTCCCGATACGTGCCCCTTATTGCCCACAGAAATGCTCTTGGCATCCAATTTCTCTTTAAAGAGGATAGAATCGGTTACGGGAACGTAAGGATCATTTTCAGAGTAAAAATCTACCATTTGGGTGGCATGCTCTTTAATCTTATTAAAATCAATCGGCGTATTCAACCAGGGTGCAGCAATTTCTTCAGTATAATTCTCATCCCATGTATCAACGGTTAGGTGGAGCCAGCCAGCCACAAAAATAACGCCTCCAACCTTTTCGCTTTGGTTTAATTTCTCAACATATCTCAAAATAGTTTGGCAGCCAATGCTATGTCCGATAAAATAAGTATCTTTATCACTCTTTCCCACCGCTTTCTTTAACGTAGAAACCCAGGAATGAATCTTTGGATTAAACGAATCGGGCATGGCCGGAACCTCAACTTTAAATCCTTTTCTTTCTAATTCCTGTTTAAGCCAAGGGTGCCAATCTGTATCCGGGCTTCCGCCCCAGCCGTGGATGATGAAGACTTGTTTGGACATGGAGAACTGCTTTACTTTGAAGTTTATAAAATATTCCACCGTTTTGCGGTTTTAATAGATAACTTCATTCATATTCTACGCCCCGTTCTCTCAAAACCATCTCTCTTTCTTTAACCAACTCCCGCTTCAATTCTTCTGCTGTAGGCAAGTATAATTTATACTTAGAAGCAAACATCTTATTCTCTATTCCTGAAATAGCAAACTCCGCCTGAACACTATCTTTTTCAGTACAAAGTATTATCCCAACTGGTTCATTATCTCCTTCTTTATTAAGCTCTTTTTTAATATAATTTAAATAAAAATTCATTTGTCCAGCATCTTCGTGCTTAAATTTTCGAGTTTTCAAATCAATCACCACATAACATTTAAGATAAATATTATAGAATAGCAAATCAATATAAAAATGATCATTGTCTAAAGTAATCCTCTTCTGCCGGGCAACAAAACTAAAACCTTGTCCTAATTCCAGCATAAATCTTTGCAGCTTATCAAGTATTCCGATTTCTAACTCTTTTTCTGTATACTCACTTTTTTCATCTAAATCCAAGAATTCAAGCACATAAGGGTCTTTGATTAATTCTTCACTTCTAGTTGGAATGTTGCTTTTTCGTTCATACTCTATCAAAGCTTTTTTATCTTTACTTAAATGTAATCTTTCATAATGAAGGGAATACATTTGCCGTTTCAAGTCTCGGACGCTTAAATTTTCAGCTACGGCATACTTCTCAAAATACTTTCTTTTTGGTTCATCTTCTATTTTGATTAATTCACAATAATGTGTCCAACTTAGCTTGTAGAATTCGTCAGTCACTGACTGACCAATCTTATCTTTATAAATCTTGTAAAAAATCCGCATGTTTTTTAGTGCAGTAGCGCTGAATCCTCTACCAAATTCCAAAGTCAATTCTTTACTTATTGCTTCCAATAAATTCTGGCCATATTCTGCCCTTTTCTGGCCTTTTTGCTCTTCTTCAACAATTTTTCTGCCAATTTCAAAATATGCTTTCAGCATTTCTGTATTTACAGCAGTAAAAGCATTATATCTGGCTTTATTGATTATCAACTTTATTTCTTGGACTACCGTAATAAACTCGTTTTTTACAATTATAGTAAGTGACATTAGTTTTTGTACAAAATGTCACTTACTTATTAGGAGATGACATACTCTTTTGTATAAAAATTTATGTCATCGAGTATAGTTTGCCTTTTTCCATGCTCTGCCCCTTTTTATTTTTTAGTGGTCACGGTTAGCATTCACAGTTTTATTCTCATTCCATCAAAAGCAAAAGAAATATTATATCTTGCATATTTTTTCTCTAACTTCAAGTAATCAGTGTAAGATTTCCCCCATTCTTCTTCCAAATGCGTTAAAATGGTTCTCTTAGCTTTCAGTTTTTTTATTAATTTGATTATCTCTGAAAATGAAAACTGTTCTTTTCTTAGAACATTGTTCTCTGGGACAACATAACCTTTTTTTAATGCGCCATCTGGTATAGCTCCACCCAAGATAAGTACATCTGAATTCTTCAAAAGGAGGTTAGTCTCTGGAAAAGGCCGAAGGTCACAAGGAGCATAAATGACCTTTTTGTTTCCTTCTTTAAAGACAAACACCGTAGAACTTCTCCCTGGCCCCTCCAAAACCGGAACGGGAATAACATTTATGTTGCCAAGGGTTAACTCTTTATTTTCAGTAATGGTTTTTGTTTCGATTGCACCAATTGTCTCATAGTGCAAAAAGTATGATCCAAATTTGTTTTTTATTGCTTGTAGGTCGTTCATAACCTCTTTCAAAGCATAAACTTTAACTTTAGGCTTATCAGGTTTCAGCTTAAGATACTTTCTTAGCCAGTCTGTGCTTATTTGTTCAACTACTCTCATCCCTAAAGTGTGGTCTGGATGCCAGTGGGTGTAAAAAATGTGCCTTACTTTTAATATATTCTCTCGATTCAACTGGGAAAAAACCTCTTCAGGAGTATCAACTAAAGCATTAATGTCTTTAACGAATAGAGCTGCTCCGCTACGAGAATAAGGAAGACCTTTGCGGCGTGCCTCTTTGCAGACTTTACAAGAACAAGCAGCCCTGGGAATCATGGTACACCCACCTGAGCCCAGAATTATCAATTCCATGAGTTTAGAGTATTTTTAGTAAGAATATAAATCTTTCTTTGAACCAGTCTTCAGCATTCATTTCTACAACACCAATATCAGCCCCACTCCAATCACAATCAGCACTGCGTAAAATGCAGCCACAATTCTGCCAAAGTCCCTTCCACCGAAGAAATAAGCGATCCCTCCTTTTACACTAATATTGGTCAAAGCGGCAATAAGAATTCCGTTAACTGCCGTATCCAAACCTAAGGTAGTTTTAGATAATTGTGATAAAGACAAAGTTATCGCATCCACATCGGCAAAACCGGAAATCAGGCTAACAATATAAACACCATTAGATGAAAGATACACGTCAGCGAGTTTAACTAAGGCCAAAATAACTGCAAAAAACGCTCCAAATTTTAATGCCGGGCCTAAAGTAAACGGAGAGGTTAACTCTACTTTTCCTTTAACATCTTTAGTCTTTCGCCATAAAATGTACCCAAATCCAGCCACTAATAAAATTAATATGATTACCGGCAACAGCAACTTAACCCACAGCTCTCTATTTATGGCAAACACTACTACTAAAATACGTATGAGCATAATTCCATTAGCTAAAACCACCCCTAATGCCAGAATCCTAAACAGCTTAACTTCCTTCTTGCTCCTCGCCGCAAAACTAGAGGTAACTGCAGTGCTGCTTATCAATCCTCCCAGGACCCCAGCTAATACTACTCCTTTCTCCCCAAACCATTTCATGGCCACATAACCTACAAAGCCAATACCTGAGATGAATACTACCATCAGCCAGATAATATATGGATTAAATATTTCATACGGACCGTATCCCTGATTTGGGAGCAGCGGAAGAATAACAAACGCAATTACTCCAAATTTTAATGTATCGGCCATCTCTTGTTTTTTTATCTTCTCGGCAAAATGATGCAAGAGAGAACGAGAGTATAGAATTACAGTAATGATAATAGTTAGAATTACCGCTAAAGTTATTTCACCGTAAAAACAGAGCATCCCAATAAAGAACGCCAAAAAACCGGCCACTTCTGAAGTTACTCCGGTATGTTTCCGGGTATGCTCGCTGGTGGCAAAATAAGCCATTACTATCAATCCCCCCATCAGAAAGATGCTTATTAACAGTATCCATGGAGAGATAGTTTGTCCCAGATAAGCTGCCAGTGCTCCAAACAAAGAGATTAATGGAAAAGTACGTATTCCAGCGTAATCATGCCCCCGGCTCTTGTAGCGGGCGTACTCGCGTTCCAGCCCGATAAGTGCTCCTAAAGCTAATGCTGCTAAGAAATTATCCAATACCGCTAATTCAACCATCTTATCACCACAAAACTAGGAAATATGTATTGGTTTATATAGTTAACGCAGACGGTTTGTCATTCCTTTCTGTTTTACTATCTTTTTCTCCTTCTTTATTATTCTCTTCTCTCACTTTTTCTCCTTTTGCTTTCTCTTTTTCCTCTTTCATCCTTTCCGTCTCTTCCTTCTTCCGTCTCTTCTCTTCCTTCTTTTCCTGCTTCTCTTCCCCTTCGCGTATTTTCAGATGGTCTTTCCAGCGCAGTAAAGTGTAATTCACCGGATTCCTGATGTGCGCACACAACGAATCAGGCTTGCATACTCCTATGCTTCGGTAATAAGCATCATTATCGCAATTCGGCGGCAGTTTTTCTCCGGGGTTGAAATAACGTAATTGATTTATCACATAATTATCGCGCAGCTTATCAGAATTCTTCTCCTGATTCCATTCTACTAAAAACTGCTCGATTTCCTTCTTGCTCCAGCCCACTTTCCCCAAGAAATTACTCATGCAAAATACCGCTCTTTTCTTGCCGTCATCTATCCCTTTCAGCAGAAGCTTCACACACGGCGGGAAGAACTCTTCTTTTATGGGAGCAGGAATAATTATCTCTTCCCCTTCAAAATCAGTACCGGCATTAGTAATCTTTTCCCGTTCTGGAGGAGTTACTTTTACTTCAAAATCCAATGCCTGTACTAATAGCCTCTTGGCGTTTCCAGGAGTAACTTTCTCTCGGTCCATGAACATAAACATTGGTGTAAGCACTTTATCCGGGTGCGCCATTTCCCGTTGGAACTCCATCACTTTATCTGGATCAATCGGTAAACTAACTAACCCCGATTTCTCATGCAGGCTGTAAGGCATGCGATACAGATGCCGGGAAGAGATTAATACCGTATCAATTTCTAAGAACTTGTCCACATTTAACTTAGCTACTTTATCACCGTAGCTGTTTTTGTGGTAGCTGATAATCTCTCCTGCTTCCAATTCTACTTTTTCTTTTACTTTGCCAAAGTCGTTGTTTTCAAACGCCAGAATTTTTTTGCCTAATTCTTCTTTGATGTTTTCTTTAACATATGCCGCTATTTTCTTAGCCGCTTCGGGAAATAATGTTTTAGTCTCAATAGTTCCTACCGTAGAAGGGAACGCTTCAAATGGCACTCCGATATGAAAACCTTTATTTCCGGAAAATTTCACGAAGAGGTCTTTAACTTCACAATTTCGCAACAGCTTGACAATCAAATCGGCGCAGATTTTGCTGTAATCAATGAACTTGCAATCTATGTCCAATACTAAATCCCAGCCCACTCTTATTTTTTCTAATTCTTTAGGAGACAGGCCAGTGCTCAACTCTAACGGATTGTCCCACAATTCTTCGCTGCAATGAAATGAAGTAGCTCCTTTGAGCGCTAATTCCAGCACTTCTTTGGGGTACATCAGCGCATCGGGCCGTTTGCCGAAGCTGTCATTATAGCGGACGGAGAATTCTTTACCCTGAGCGTGCTCTACCAGAGCTTCCTGAATATCTTTACGCTTGTAGAATCGCAGGCAGGTGCCTTTGTCGAGGGGCATATTTATTCAAGAAGGGAGGAAGTATAAAATACTTTTTATCTTAAAGGCCACTTATCTCTTTCTGGAACTCTTTAGTCTTCTTCTTCAATGCCGCCAGAGCTTCTTTAAGAGCTTTCCTGGGCTCAATTCCTTTAGTCTCTATTTGGAACCGAGGAGTGCCAATCAAAGGATGGTCAATTCTGTAAGTTGCAACCTCTACCCCTTTAACGCTTTCCAGCTCATGTTTCAGGGCATTACAGAAAGTGTGCGTTTCTCCTTTAAGCTCAAATATCAGCTTGGTTTTACTTTCTTCAATAACTTTGAATTCCATGCTGAAGATAACTTTGAGGCTGATTTATAAACATTTCGCCGTGGATTTTACTACTTCTGAGCAAAAAGCTTAAAAGGTTCAATTAATCACCACCGTAAATGCGCACTTTCCTGCCGGACGAAAGCCCTGAACATAAGACCTACAAAGTTATAGAGCACTGGAAGCCCGAAGAGGCAGTTACGCTGGAGAAAGAATTAGCTGATTCTAAACAGTCCCTGTTCTTGTCTCATATTTATGCTAAAGTTAAAGCAGGATATCAACGTCTGCCTAAAAGAAAAGATGGAAAAGATGCGTTTGTGCATCCCCTGAATGTAGTGTGGGACTTAAAGAAAGCAGGAGTTAGAGATATTACCCTTTTAAGCACAGCATTAATGCATGATTATATCGAAGAGAAAGTGGACTTATTCCGGCACCAGAATAACCTTCTAAAGAAAAATGCTACGGATGTAAAATTAATGGATGATTATGAAGAAGAGCAATTCGGCCTGCTGAAAAAAGAACTCACTTTATTCTGTGATCAGCACCAGCTGCCCTTGACTGAAACCGATGACGTGCTTAAACTATTAGGAATGCTGACGCGGCACAAGCGGCACTTCTATTATCGCTCTATTTCTACCATCTTCAACTGCACGGATAGCGAGCTAAAAGAAAAAGCAATTCAAATAAAATTAGCCGACCGCATCCACAATATCCAAAGTATAGGCTGTTTCAATGAGGAAAAGAGAATTTTTGAGTGTTTTAAGAATCTGTTCATCCTAAACAGCACCAAGATGTTCCTGCAAAAGGGCCAGAAAAAGAAACGCCGAAGCAGAGAAGCATCAGAACCGCTAAGCCCCATTGAGATGCTATTCAAAAAATGCTCTAAAGCCACTTATGATGCTTTTTTGCAGGTGCTGGAGTTATGCGGCCAGAAAGGAGCTAGAAGTGTTCGCTCGATGCTGCAATTGGCATTCAAGAAATTTGCGTTTGAGAAGCACGGACTGTGGGAAGTCACTGATATTGATGAGAGAATGACGCACCCCATGCGGCTGTATATGGGTATCGTGCGTAAGTATGATGCCCGGCTGCACCAGGAATGGGAATTATATGATAAATACAAAGCGACAGAGATGGCCTACTGCCATAAATTCTTTTCTGACCTTAGGTTTAATGAAGCCCAATTGCTCTCTATTGTTGAATATAAAGATGCCTATGCGCTGAAAGAAGTAGTAGCTAAGCTGCTGTACGATCCCAAATATGTAATCGGCGGGTTTTCTTGCTCTTCGTTATGCAGCCGAGGAATGAAATGCATGAAAGTTGGGGAAAAAGGGAAGTTTAATCATGTGCTGCTGCCCCCGTAGCCGGAGTAGAGGTTATCGTCTTTCACTAATTTTGCTTCTCGGTATTATTCGCATCCTCTTCTACTGCAAAACTTCCCGCCACCAATAGTGGAAAAGCGAGCGTCGCATCGCAGTATATCTTCACCTGCGGAGCATTCACTTTCACTTTACTCAAAAAAAACTTTTTCAGTCTTTACCGTTTTCTTTAATATCGGAGATAATCTTATTAGCAATCGTTTCAGCAAGAAAATAATTATTAATCAACTCCAAATTTATTTTTTGTTTTCCATTGATTATTTTCATAAATTGGATCGGATTAAAGTCTTCGTATGATTTTGCTTTTCGATATAAATCATCCAATTGCTCAGCTAATTCTTTTGGAACTGAAACCTTGAGCAAAAACGGACCAGAAGTGCCATAATAATTAATGTTATTAGGCGCAGGAATAATTTTTGAAAAGCAATTTTTATGCGAATAATATTCATTTGACATTTTGTCCAAATAAGTATTTCTGGTGATTTTTAAATATGATTTGACTTTATATTTTGCCAAATTATTCAAAAGACGATCTTCGTTTTCCAAATTACCGATTATCCCCCACGCATGGGAGCCCTCCCACGTTGTGACCAGATTTCTGCTTATTGATGCGCCTTTAATCAAAATCTCGCACCAGAATAAATCGCTTTCGACTAAGCTATCAAATTCATAAATAGAAGTTTCCCTGTTTGAAAATACTTTCGAGTGCAGAGAATGGTTTGTTTTGTTGTAATATAATTCTAATCTTTCAAAAAACTTCTTCCGTTCAATTATCCAAGATAAGCTTAATTTATATTTTGCCTGATCCTCTTGTAGAATCCCATCTGTAACCAGCTCCTTGACATTTTTAAATGTTGCTTGATAAGAAAGGTTATCAACACCCAAAGAATTATGGATTTGCATGATGCTTAAAGGATATTTATTAGCTAAGATACTGATTATCTTCTCTTTACTTTTCATCTCGAGTGGTTTAAGCATAAACTTAAGTAAAACGGACATACACTTAAACTTTTTGGTTGATTTTGATTAAACCAAGAATTATTATAGATTCTGGTTAATGTTGAAAGCATGGAAAGAAGAACAATTGTTGAGCAAATGTTTGGGATGTACTCATTATCAAAGAGAAATGAAATGATGAATGAAAGATTGCAGCAGGAAAGAGATAGAACTAGAGCAGGTGAAAGATTTGGCAGAGGGTTATATAACGCAATGCTGAGTTCGTTGAAAGATGCTTCTGATTATAGGACACAAAGCCAGAAAAACACTGAAAAATAAAAGGGATACAAGATGCCAAGAGAGAATAATATTTTCCAAAGAGAGATTAGATGTCACATCCCAGATTCATATGATGTAGACTCAGGAGATATAATTGCAGTCATTTATCCTGATGGCCGATCAGAGGTGTTATGCGGATATGCGGTTAGAAGATATAATGATGAGGGTTATCCGGTTATCGCCTGTTCTCTGAAAGAAAAAGACAGATTTGATGAAAAATTGTATAATAAAACTTCGTGTGGGTATAATATCCACAGAGAATTAACGGAGCAGTACTAAAACAAAAAATTAAAATAACGGAGGAAACTGAAAATGTGCAAACTAATGTTGGAAGAGAAAGTGAGTGAATCTAGCACCTTAGTGAGAGTTGAATCTTCTCTAAACAGAGACAGCGTACCTAGAAGAATTCTTGGCGAGGTTAATCTAGGGTATTTAGAAACAGAAAGGGGTTGTGGAAGGTACGGATGTAATTGCGTAAACTACGATCGAAGCAATTGTATCATCTTTTGAAATGAGAACACCAAAGATGGTAACCTTCGAAGGAGGAGAACTTTTCTTTATCCCTACCTCTAGGAGTAATACTATGCTTTATGCTCCTCTGCTTCGAAAACTTTTTTTGATTTCAGATGGTTTAGCGGAACTCATCAGTCAGAGCGGTTTTGATTCTGATTGTGATGATATTAACTACCTAAAAAAATCTCTTTTGGAAGGACTTAAGAGAAAGATCGTACCGGAACCACCCGTTGATAATTCTGATTTACATCTTTCTCTGGAATTAACCAGAGATTGTACTCTCAGCTGTATTTATTGTCATGCTGAAGCGGGAAGAAAAGAATCAATGAATCCAGAACTTCTAGAAACAGCAGTAGAATACGCTTTTAGAACAAGTGTAGAGAGAAATTGCAAAAGTGTAATTGTCTCTTTTGTTGCTGGAGGTGAGCCAACAATAAATTGGCCTTTGTTTAGGAGTAGTGTTAAAAAGATAAATGAAGCAGGAAAGAAGCATAATTTACCCTTTCGGTTAAGTATAACTACTAATGGCTATTATAATGAGTTGGAGAGAAAATACTTGGTAGAACATTTTGGGAATATTAATCTATCTCTTGATGGTCCTGAAGACATCCAGAATAAACATAGGCCTACACGTGATGGAAAAAAAAGTTTCCCGGATGTTATTGACTCTGGAAGATACTTTGCTTCTCACTCTAATTCTTTTGCAGTAAGAGTTACGGTTACAGATTATAATGTTCGAAGGATGGAAGAAATTATCAGTTTTTTTGATGATGAGTTAGGAAACAAAGCAGATGTAGTTTTTGAGCCTTGTTTCCCAGTCGGTCGGGCAAGAGAGATGCATCTGGCTTCTCCTCCCTCGCAAGAGTTGTTTTTAGTGAATTATCTTGCTGCTAAAGAGAAAGGGACTGAACTTGGGATTAAAGTTACTTGTTCTTCAGATAATACTGATAGGGTGATTTCCACGTATTGCAATTCTTTAGCCCGCCCTTCTTTTGTGGTTACTACTAAGGGTATTGTTACTGCTTGTGAGGGGGATGCTGAAGGTACTATCTATAATTACGGTAGATTTGAACAAGGAGTTTTTCGGTATGATGAAAGAGGCGTTGCTAAAATAGCGGAATTAACTACTACTTTACCGGAAAAGTGTAATCAATGTTTTGTGAAATATCATTGTGCTGGAGATTGTCCAACTACTAGAATAACAGGTCAAGATCTTTGTATAATTAGAAAAGGAATTGCTCAGTATAATTTAGGAAAAATTCTATCTTAAGATAATTTCTGATTAATAATCTATTTTTGCTTAAATTCAGCAGGTCTGCAGCAGTAGCTATGTCTTGAAAAGAGATTTAATTAACTTAGCTGCTTAAAAGAGGATTTTTTAATCCATGAACAATAGTATGTATTTTTTTTCTTGTTGAAGAGAACTCAGAATTATTTATCTTATCCGGATAGGTCATTAAAAACAGGGGAACTGGATTTTTGTCTTTTCCAAGAGATGGCTGGAGATAATCAAACGTATTTAGTTTAAATCCAATTCTCTCATAAAATCTTATCCTTTTACGAGCCAGCTCATTATCTGGTCTTTCAACTTCTAATACCATTTTTTGTTTGTTTTTTGAGGTGTATTCTTTAAGTAATTTTGTTCCGATTCCTTTTCCCCTGAATTCTTCTTTAACTGCTAAATGCTCTACAAACAAAAAATTTCCAAGATCCCAATCAGTAATTATTGCAACTAAAACTTTATTTTTTAATGCTATGAAAAAATGATACAGTTTATTTTTAATTAATTCTTTTTGTAATCCTAATGCTCTTCTTTCATCCAATGGAAAAGAAGATTCATATATCTCCCATGCTTCTCTAAATTCCTGCGAATCTGGATGGTTTAATTTGACAAATTTCATATTACAATAGAATAAACTTAATTCTTTATTAATATGACTACGACCAAAGTTATTCTATCAACGTTCCCGCCACCAATAGTGGAAACGCTATCGTCGCATCACAGT
>JACRPH010000046.1 GCA_016214025.1 Candidatus Woesearchaeota archaeon | reverse complement strand
CTTCCATAATCTTATGGATTGTTTTCTAAGATACTCTAATGTTTCCCGCGGAATACTCCGTCCATCCCTCTTTTTCACATAAGATGAGAATCAGTCAAAGTTTATAAATCTTTTTACTCCAATCAACAGAATTATCTATATTCTTTGCCTGGAGTCTTGAGTGCTGGATTGGGATATGGATGTGAGAGTGCAGAATTAAAGAAATCATGCCAATGTTATTAGTAAATAATCCCAAAAACAAGACAGAATCTATCAAAAATAAAGAGAATTAACCTTATCCATCACATATTTACTTATTTTATTGAAATTAATATCTTCGAAGAGTAATCCTAATTTTTTAAGCTTGGGTTCTATAATCAACTGACGCACCATAAAATCCCATTCTCTGGATTTAGCAGTATGATAAATAGAATCTGAAAAATTTTTCAAAGTAAAAACATCTTTCTTATCAATGGGCAGTTTTTTCTTAAGGTCTTCCAATTTACAAGCATAACTTTTCATGAATAAAACATAAAGATCAAATAAATCCCTTGCCTCATCTCTTTGGCAAAAAATAAAATTTTTATCAAGGATAGCAATAATTTTTTCAGCAGATATTTCTCTTGGATCAACCACTTTTAAAGAAATTATTTGTTCTATACCATACTCTTTTAAAAACAAAGAAGCGTCATGTTTTACTTCTTTAATGCCATAAATTAATCTTTTCCTTAACGACAAATCAAATTTTAGATGACAATCGCGATGGGTTTGGGAAAAGGCAGGACCTCTAATATCGGTATGAATATTGAAACCGGTGGGATTTTCTTTGATTCTAAAATTAACCGTGCCAAACCCAAAAGTTTCTCTGAGTATATCCGTCAAATGTTTATTAAATAACAACTCAATATCTTTTTTACTTAGTTTTCCTGCCAGAACGTCAAAGTCTAGGTCTTCAGAGAACCTAGGAAAACCATAACATTTGTATAAGCAAGTTCCGCCTTTAAAGGCTAAGTATCTGGTGTATTTTTTAAGTTTAGGAATATTGAAAAGTGAGTATAGGAGGATATTATGAAACAATTCTTTTTCTGTATTCTCCAGCGATAGCTGAACTTTCCGGCTCAATTCATCCAATTGAAAGAAATTTATTGGCATTTTATTCTCCATTTCTTGAATTTAGAGCTATCTAACAACCCGCATAAATTTTTATCAATAAACAAGGGATTATAATCTAAATGTTTTCTAAAGCTTTTAAACAAATCAAAACCAAAACTGTCAAAGAGCACACCAGCTTTTTTAAGAAATTGAGTGTTCTTTATTTTTAGGCAGATTTTTTTAATTTTGTCTAACGAAATGTTCTCTTTTCCGGTTTTAACTGCTTGTATAACGACTGATAACGGAGCCAGATCAAAATATAAACAGTCAATAATAGTTTTTTCTAAAGAAGCAATATTCATACTGTATTGTTCGCTAACCTCGCTAAAAAAATCAAATAAATATCTTTTGCGGACAGTCAGGTATTTTATTTTTTCTGAACCAAAAGTTATTATCTTCTTATTTTTCTTTTGGGTAGTTAAAACATCAATCTGTTGAGGTAACTGCTCAGTTAGGCCATACCTCTTTAAAGCATACCAGCCAGTGATGTAAGAAGGGGCGACTAAATGGGTGGCAATAGTTTGGGCAAGAGCGCATAAAGTATATTTACCAAAGGCTGCTTTTTTGATTGCTTTTTTGCGGTAAAGTCTGGTTAACACTAAGTTAGCATATTTTTTATTGCAATTTAATATTTTGGCTGCCTCTTCCGCACCAAATACAGGATATTTTCTTAGTTCATTTAACAGTTTGATTGCAATCATATTGGAGAGGATAAAGCCTAAACTATATAAATCTTTCCATTTCATATCAAATTTGATGTAAATTGGGGGATAAAATATAAAAAAAGAAAGGAGAGACAAAAATCTTGTTTTTCGTCTCGAGTTGGGTGTTAATTTTTGGTGAAAAAGAAAGTAAATGAATAAGTTTTATATCCCAATAATCACTGCCTTCCTTTCGCATACGCCACCAACTGCTGGATATATCCCTCAATCGGGACTGCTGCAGAAATATTCCTCAACACTACCCCTTCGCCCAAATCAACAGAGTAAGTCTTAAACAGCTTGTCCCAGAAATTCTGCTGGCGTTCTACTTTTTCAATAGCGTGATAAAAATGTTCTTTTTTCTCCACCATTAATCTATCCTGATAAAAAGTATGCGGTTGACTAGCTTGATGATAATCTAAGAAAATTCCTATCCCTACAATTATAGTTAGAACTCCTAAGGCAATAATTTTAACCATGGTATCTTCCTCAGCAGTGAGACTAAGTAATTTAATATTCAATAATATTCCTGAATAAAAGATTACGCCTAAAACTATCAATAACAGCGTCTTGGGAATAAGCGTCCTCTTTTTGCTCTGGGGCAGCACATAAACCGGCTGGCCTAAATTAACTAATTGTTCCATGTTTAATATGAAAGATGGACCTGCCCGGATTCGAACCGGGGGTTTACTCGATTTCGAAAAACGATTTTTTCGGCATAACCGATTACATCGTTTACGTCAACGAGTCGTCATATAGACCACAGGTCCGTGAAATAGACACTAACCTTCACTTTCACCCCAATACAAACAACAAAGCTTATATTCCTTTATAAATTTTCTTCCCTAATGCCTCACGAACATCACTTTTGGTGGCGGTTCTATCCGCACAAGGAATTAACCCAAGTATACCTCTCTTCTGCAGTCCGAGGATTCGCTAATTCTATCGTGGGATTATTTGTTCCGCTATATTTGTATCTAGAATTGGGATATAGTTTGCCGGCAACCCTTTCCTTATTCGTGTTCTTTGCTCTTACCTTAGCCGTTTCCTCGCCTTTTGCCGCTAAATTCGCTGCTAAATACGGCTGCAAGCATTCTATCCTGGTTAGTACTCCTTTGTACATCCTATTCACCATGCTGTTGTATACTCTTCCTGTTTTCAAAGTTCCTCTGTGGCTGCTGGGAATCCTAGCCGGGGTATCTATTGCGTTCTATTGGATGGGAATGCATCTTGAATTCAGCAAAGTGAGTGATCATAAACACCGGGGAGAAGAGGTAGGTAAAAGAGACGGGATAACTATCTTAGGAACCCTGGCGGGGCCAATTGCCGGAGGAGTGATAATCCAGCAGTTTGGATTTAAGCCGGCATTTATACTCTCTTCGATAATATTATTCATCTCCGCTTTATTCTTGTTCCTCAGCAAAGATAAGCATACTCATTACAATTTCCACTTTAAAGAACTATGGGATAAACGGCACTGGAAATACTCTTTATTCTTCATCTCGCGCGGAACACGAGTGATGGCGGCAGGAGTTATCTGGCCGTTGTTTGTATTCGCAGTATTAAATGATTATTTTACGTTAGGCGCATTAGAATCAATCCTGGCTGCAGGAGGAGCTCTATTATTATGGCTGTCGGGAAAATTTAGCGACCGTATCAACAAAAGCAAGATATTACATTGGGTAGCTCCGTTTGAATCGTTCTCCTGGTTTTTGCGGGCAATTATTGCCACTCCGCTTCAAGCGTTAGGAATAACCATATTTGGTTCTATTACTTACGGAGCATATGAATCTCCTGCCGGAGCATTAGAATATGACCGCGCCGGAAAGAATGTATTAGCCTATTTTGTGGGCCGGGAAGTGTTTATTTGTGTAGGCAGATTACTGGTGTTAGGAATGGTGTTATTAACGGATACTTTAACTCACGGATTAGTGCTTAACGGTTTTGCGATGTTGGCTGCATTTTTGTTTTAGGAGACCATGAAAATAAACCCCGAAAATGAATTTCTAAAAAATCTAATAAAGCTACAATACGGACTAAAAGTTCAGAACACGCTGAAAAAAATATCTTCCAAAGTAATTTGGGCTAGGGGCTGGCCTCAAAATAAGAAATCATTCTGGAATGCCGAAGCGTTTATGTGGAATCACAAGATAGACGCAGACCCCCGTAAACTTATTACCCAAGAACTAAAACCATTACACGGAAAGAAAAATTTAGACTTAGGCTGTGGAAGTTATTCATATATTCCTTCTACTGGTTTTGATATTTCCAAAAAGATGCTGGATTTTAATGATAACTGCCTCCAAAAAGTTACAGGAGATTTAGAGAACAAATTACCCTTTGCAAATAAAAGTTTTGATTCAGTTACAGCGCTCTTCGTGTTGAATTATGTGAAGAACTATCCTCAACTGCTATCAGAGATTAGTCGCGTACTTAAATTTCAGGGAATTTTTGTAGCAGCACTATATTCCCGGAACATAAACTCATGGCAAAGGCAGAAGGAGGTAAATAAGCTCAGCAAAGAGAAATGGAAAAATAATATTGCTGAAGCCGGATTTTCAGTTAAATTGAATAAAAAGCAAGTATTGTGGCTCTTCAAATGCGTTAAATCAACCTAAACTTCCAAAACAAACCCAAAAACTTATTAAATAAAGTAAACTAACCACATCAAAAAGAGGAAAAATGACTAAATCAGAGTTATGGGAAAATAAAATACCGGGACGTTCTGAGCTATTGGTAAAATATGGCTTCATTAAACAAGATAAAAAAGAAAAGTATGAATATAATGAAAAAAGCAGCTGCTATGAGCCTCGGGAAGGAGATAAGTTAGAAGCAGGTGATGCTGATGATGAGGAAATAGAAGTGGCTAAAGAGCTATTTAAGAATTTAGGATATCCTTCTTCACTTAAAACTTATCACCTAACCTGGGAAGTGCATGATCTAAGCTTAGAGGAGCCTTATTTTTGGGTGTTAGATGTATTAAAAGAAAACTTTCCAGAGATAATTAAGCTGGAAGATGCCTTTGCTGCTTCAGAAAATTCAGCTTTCTTTGGAATAACCCAGCAAAGGTTAGGAGCGCAGCAGGATAAAGTTTCTCAATACTTAGCTACTGCGGGAAAGATGGTTAAAGAACTGTTCCAGATGGTGCGTGAGCTTAGAATCTTAGATGAGCGGCTGAATTATTACAACAAAGTGGCCGAGCAGTTGGGCAAGCCGATGTCGCAGCGAGATAAAGGCTCAGACATAACTTTAAAAGGTATTTTTGTAGATTTGGTGCAAGGCGGTGGAAAGAGCGCTTCGTCTATTTTTGGAATGGCCCGTGAGCTGGAGTTCATTACCCTGCCTGATTTGTTTTTTGATGCGCCTCCGTTTAAAGATGAAACTGAAATTACCAATCACATTGAATCGCTGAGAAAAGATTTCAACCAAAGTGTGCTGAGAGTATTGCACCGCCATTTAGTCCAATACATCTCGTGGAGGGCTTCTACCCATAAAGAGCATACCAATAGAAGAGGATTTATGCTTAGATATCTGCTGCAACATTTTGAAATCATTAAAATGTACCTAGCCTGGACTAAACCCTACTTAAAGCATGTGGCTAGGCTCCACCTAAAAGAAAGTGGCATGGGTTCGGCTGAATTAGTGTCAGCATTTGAAGGAAGTTTATTGGATATAGAATTCCTCGCCCGAAAGAAGCAGGGTGGCGGAGCCAACAGTTGTATTTTAGCTACGTTTAATTATAGAACCAGGCCGGAGCTGAAAGTGGTGCAAGAAGGGTATCAGCGCGGGCCGGTGCACATTGGCAAAATGGAAATGTTCCTGCGCGCCTATGCCTGGACGGACAGACAAGTAGAGATGTACCAAAAGTTAAAAGAGAAAGAAACCATGCTATTGATGGCCGAAGTTTCCGGCTCAGTATATTCGGCGATGGAAGCATTAGGTGAAGAGCTGGACAAATATATTGCTGAAGCACAGGGAAAGAGCTCAGAGGAAGAGGAAAAGAAAAGTGCTAAACCTGATGAAGATAAATCCATCTGGGAAAAACTATTTGGAGACTTCTACACTCCCAAGAAAGTAAAAGCTAAAGCGAATAAGAAGCCCAAGAAGTCAGCCCAGAAAGCAGAACAAGAACTGCCGGAGAAACTTAAATCAAATGCAGTTGTTAAGCCAGCGACCATATTCTGCTGGCAGGCTTACAACAACTTCAAGAAGGCTCATGGGATGATCGCGTGGTAAAGTTTTTTATATTCAGTTATATTTCTGACACTTATGCCTGAACCTGCCCTAAAAGACCTTCCTCCGGAAGAGCGCCTTAAGAAGCTGAAAGAACTAGAGAAGCAAAAGAAGAAAGAGATAGAAGATGCCCAAAAGCTGATAAAAGACAGCGAAGTAGAAATTACTGAAAGGCACAAATTCAAAGAGAAAGTTCCGATTGGAGCGGTAGCCGCAGATGACTTAGAGATACTTTCTGATGCCGAGAAGGAAATTGTAGCTGCACACCGCGGAATTAGAAAGAAAACTAAAGCCGAAGAAGATACACCTAAAAAGAGGATCTTGGCTATTGCAGAAGAAGAGGAGGAAGCAGCGGAGAGACGTTCACGCCGAGAAGCACAGCAGAAAGAAGAATCGCTGGAAGCCCTGGCTCGGGGCGCTCCCGAATTACCTGAAGCACTTAGGAATTCTGAGTATACGGCCCTTCTTAGCCAAAAGCCCATGCAAAATTTGTACCAGGAGATAACTAAGATTAACCATGCCGTGGAAGATAAAGGATATATCAGCCGGGAAGAAGAGCGCCGGGTGCAGTATCTGGCTTCGGCAGTAGAGAGAAAACTGGAAGATGTGCAAGCTGGCCGGTATTCGTTTACTGAAGATGTCGGCAGAGCAGCTAGTTTAACTCAGCAGATAGGAGAGAAGTTAAGAGGGATGTATCACAGTGAGCAGAAAGACGGAAAGAATGAATTGTATAAGTATTAGTTAAAAATGAATTGAGCAAGTTTAATGATGATATCTAAACTACTCCAACACGACCAGCACTTCCTGAATAATATTAATGTAGTCAAAGCTTCAATCAAAGCTGCTGAGCTTAATAAAAATGATACTGTATTAGAGATTGGTCCCGGAAAAGGGATTCTCACTACAGAATTGGCTAAGAAGTGCAAAGAAGTAGTAGCAATAGAAATAGATGAATCGCTTAAAGCAGAATTGGCAAAAATGCCTAAAAATGTAGAAATACTTTACGGAAACGCTTTAAAATTGATTAACGAGGTTCATTTTAATAAGATTGTAGCTAATATTCCTTATTCCATCACCGAACCATTGTTTGGAAAACTGTTAAAATTGGAGTTTGAAGCAGCAGTATTGCTTATTGGACAGAATTTCTATGAATTGCTGAATGGGAAAGAGAAGTGGGGAATTATCAGTAAGTTATTTTTTGAAGTAGATAAAGTAATGGACGTTCCTAAAGATAATTTTGAGCCGCGTCCACGCACCGATTCAGTGCTAGTTAAAATAACTCCGCGAAAGAAGCTTTTATCTGAGAAAGAAAAGATTATGAAAGAGCTAATTCTTCAGGACGACAAGAAACTAAAAAATGCATTGATGTTTGCACAGATGCGCATTAGGAATATCACTAAGAATCAAGCTAGAGAAGAGATGGAGAAGATTAAGCTAGCTCAAGAATGGTGGGATAAGCGAGTGATGCATCTATCAGGAGTGCAGTTTGAGATGGTGGTGAAGGAGATAGTGGGATAGGATTAATGGATGTTACTTTTTACTCTTATCTTCTAGCTTTTTCTTTTGCTCTGGTTTAGAAAGATAATTCTCCGGAACCGATACTTTTTGGACGCTTTGCTGTTCGAGTTCTTCCCTTGCTACTCCTGCAACTGTTCCGCCTTTCGTTGCGGCCTCTTTATTTTCAATAAACCCCTGAGCGTCTTTATCTTTAGCGATTCTGGTTGTGGAAGCTTCTCCCAACATGGTAAAAATCAGTTCCAAATCATTCATGTGATCTCTCAAATTCTCTTTTTTGAGCCCTTTGAATTCTTTGTATTCGCTAGGTGTCATACCAAAGGTAGCTTTGGAGATTTCTGCGGTGAGAATGGCATATTCTCTTTCGGCTCCAACGTCACGCTTCTTCCATTCATCAGTTAATTCGTCTCTTATGGCTATTCCCCTAGCTCTTTTCTCTATCCAATCATCAGAATAGCCTTTGGCTTTATAGAGCTCTTTCATTCTTTTTTGGGCTAATTCTGGGTTTTGAATTTCCTGGACTCGTTCATAGCCTACTTTAGCCAACCAGAGCTTGAACGATTCAGCTTTAGGGGAAGGGATAGACTGCACGATACGGAAAGCCCCTTCAGTGTTAGAACAGTTAATGTTTTGGATACCTCCGGTGGTGGGAATTGGAAGGGGGGTGGCAATTTGCCCCCATCCTTTAGAAAGTTCTTCATCCCGGCGACGCATATCTTTAATATAGCCTTTGGGGTCAACGGAGTCAGTTAAAACAGCCACAATGTCTTCTATCACAAACCACCATTCATCATTGTGCCATTTTTTTCTTACTTTCTTCCCTTCAAATACGGCTAAGGCATTTTCCATTTTTAGATTAGAAGAAGTGGTGGTATATAAACCCTACCCGCAGTTGTCCAGTGCAGGAGTGGCTGTCTTGAATTTGGGTTTTAGGGGCTAATCAGCGAGAAATTGGGGGTTATGACGTGTCTAGTGGGAACGGGCAGTGGATGCTGAGAGTATAGTTACTTCTTCGCAATTCTCCACATCGTCTCAAAGAAGTTCTCAACTATCCTCATCCCCCTCCATCTCCTCATCATCTTCCTCCTCGTCGTCATCTCTCCTTCTGCCTTTCTCCGGAGACGGCTTCGGACATCTAATTTGGTATTCGCTGAAGATAAACTTGCACGTCTGGGTGTACTTCTCCGGATGCGCTTTGATATCCTTTAACAGTCCATCCAGCTTAACCCAGAAATATTCTTCCACTTCTTCTGTATCAATATTGAATGAACCGGAATAAACGAGCTTATAGACCAGCTGGAATTCTTTTTCATAGATGTTTTTCAACCGAAATAAAGGAGACAGCTCCACATTGGGCAGAGACAAGCCTACCAGCATCTCTTCATGCAATTCCCGTAATGCTCCCTGAAGATAAGTCTCTCCAGAATTCAAATGGCCTCCCGATGGTGTCAGTAATCCGGGATCTTGGTCTTTATTCTTAGAGCGCTTTTGCAGCAAAGTTTCCGTCAGACTCTCATCTTTGAAGAGCAAAACTGCAGCTGCTCTATGCCACAACTTCTTCAGATGCGCATTCTTCTTAGTATCCTGCCCGATAACATTATCGTTCTCATCCACGATGTCAATGAGCTCTTCCATTGGTAGCCTCTTTTTACTTGAATGAAATTATCTGAAATCCGTATTTTTCTACTTCTTCCGGACTCCAGAACTTCTGGTTTTTGGTCCTGAAGAGATAGGTTATTTCTTTTTCCAGCACTCTTCCGGTATATTCTTTAGTGTCAGGATTCCATTCTTTTAGTACTAATATGTCCCCTACACTGCAATCCCAATCAGCCAGGCGCAGCTCAAAGTTCTTTTTTCTCTCTGAGATAGCCTGAAAATATGGCGGGTGGACTTTCTTTTCAATGCGCATATCCTAACCCACAAACTCAGAATTAATAAATCTTACTCCCTCGTCGCCTGAAATGCCAGAATGTCTTCTGTAGTCAACTTCTTCCCTTTCCGCAGCTTCTCTTTGACTTCTGTAGTTCTTTCCTGAACTTTAGTCTTGAAGTCTCTCTCATCATCCTCGTGAAGCAGCTTAGTTATCTCAGTCAAGCGAGGCTGTTTAACTTCCAAATCTTTCTTCGCCTGCTCAAATTTAGCTTTAAGCGATAAGTAAGCTTCCACTAACGGCTTCTCTTCTTCCCGGAACTTCTTCAGCTCTTCGTACAGGCGGTTTATCTCTTCATGTCTTTCTTGTGACTTCTGCGCTAATTCCTGAACATTATGATGCGACTCCTCTGCTTTCTTCCTTACTTCATACAGATTGGCTGAAGCAGTGCTGACTTCTCTCCAGGCTTCTCCCATCTTTTCCAATTCTTTAAATTTGGCTTGGAGCTCTTTAATCTTCTTGTGAAGCTTCTTTTCTGCCTCAAACGGCATAACTTCCGTTTCAATTTTAGTTTGAATACGCTGAATCATCATTTTAAGCTTAACCGGGTCTTCTTCCTGCTCGATTTCGCCCATCAGCTTTTTCTTTTTCTCAGAAACCTCTTTCCTCTCTTCTGCTTTATTCTTAACTTCCTGATTAAACTTATCTCGAGTTCCTTTCTGCTCTTTAACTTGTTTAGTTAATTCATCTCTCTGTTTCTTTAACTCCTGAATCTTAGAAGCACGAAACTTAATTTTATCACGCAAAGAACGCAGCTCACGAAACTTTTCTTCTTTCTGGTTGCCAAAAGAATTCAACTGTGGCTTTAACTCAGCTACCTCTTTCTTAAGCTTCTGAAATTCCTGCCGTAACTCCTCTGAATTTTTTACCTCATCCATATTTCTCACGTGTTGGGGTGATTTGTTTCAATCACATCTCGATTAAAGATGACTAATGACTAAAGACTAAAAAATAAAAAAAAGTCAAATATTGCTGGCTTAACCAAACAAAGCGCCTAGTCCGGCAGCAGCAGCAGCTTCAGCTTTCTTTTCGTCTTCTTTAGGCTTTTCTTCCTTCTTAGCTTCAGCATGCCCACCTGCAGCAGGAGCAGCCCCAACTGGTGCAGCTACCGCGGCTTTCTTGATGGCTTCTTCGATGTTTACTCCCTGAAGTGCAGCGACTAACGCTTTAACTCTAGCATCATCAACCTTAACTCCGGCAGCCGTAAGCACAGCTTTGACTGCGCTATCACTGATTTCTTTTCCTGCTTTGTGAAGCAGCATTGCGGCGTAAATATATTCCATTTTTCATTCCTCCGTATTGTTTGTAAGTATTTTTTTTGTTTTAGGTGAGCATCAGCTCTTGAGTGTGATATTTTACTAATTATGCTTTATGATCCCTAAGCGTGCCCTTCTCTTTTAATTCATCCAGCAATTGCTTGGCTTCTTCGTGAGTTACTCTTCCCTGCTTGGGATGGGCTTCAGGTAATTTCGCTTCAACGGCGCAATCAATATTTCCTTCTTTTCGAAGTTCCAAAGCTGCTCGCTCTGCTTTAGCCAAAATATCTCCAGCAGTAGCATCAGCCATGATGTTCTGCTCGATAGATAACGCTTTAGCTTCGGTGAATGCTTTCTGTAATAGTAATTCAGTTGTTTCTGAAGTGGGATAAGCGCATTCTAGGGCCAGATTGAACGCCCATTGAGCTGCCTGAGTGAAATTTTGGGTATACTCCGCTTCGTCGATGTGCAGTTGCTTAGCATCAAAAGCTAATCCATTTTCCCATACGGAAACTAGGTTCATACCGATTTCCATCGGCTTGATATCTAACTTTTTGAGTGTGTCAGATAATTTTTGTGAAATAACATCACCTTCTTTAGCAATCCGAGTATCGGAAATTACGGCTAACTTGCCTGCTTCCACTTTAGTCTTAATACCTACCGCTGCCAATTCGGAAATTATGGGTCCCGGAGTGAAATTAGTTGGCCCGGCTTTGACCACAATATCATGGGGAGCAATTTGTCCCGGCTTACCTGATGCTTCTGATTTGTTTTTCTGGATAAAAGAATACAATGAGAAAGGGTTATCTTTAGTAAAAATCAATGCGGGCATGCCTTTAAGCTTCTCGATTAAATGGGTGATATTTTCTCGTTTAGATTCCTGAATTGCTCTCATTATCAGGTTCTTCCGGGCCATGGTTAACTTTATGCCCCGGCTGCGAAGTATTCCACGCATCTTCTGCAGCTGCTCTCCGGGCAGATTCTCCATGTTAACTACACCGATGATAGGATAGCTCTGGATATCTTTGGTTAACTCCTGTACTCGCTTTATTTTTTTGTCGCTGACCATGTTACACTCTAAGAGAGCTTTACCGGTTTGCTCATCGTTAGTTTTAAGCAGGCATTTTTGATATTCTGAGCTTCATCCTGAGGCAATTGCTTGGCAATAGTATTGTATATCGCTAATACATTTTCAATAATTTCATTATCCGGCTGGCTTTCTCGGCCAATCTTGCATTGCAAGTTTAATGCTTTTTTAGCGGAAAGGCGTACGGTAGAACGGAACTTTTTAGTTAGAACTTCTAAGTTAGCGTTGGGAGGAAATACCGCCCCCATTTTAGGGTTGGGCATCTTTCCCCGGGTGCCTAATATTTTACCAAAGGCAGCCGCCACTTTTGGCATTAAATTCGCTTGAGATATGAAATAATCGTAATCTACGGCTAATTTCTTGGCGGTTTTCTTCTCACCATATTTAGGGAATTCAGTTTCTTTTATCACTAAATCACAGAATTTTAACGCATTTTCAGCGAGGGTAGGATCAACAAAGGCTACTATCTTAGTCTTTTCTCCTCGCTGGAAAGGGACAGTGACGAAGAAGTCTAAAGGAGCAACTTTTAAATCAACATTCTTAAGATTAATAGTAAGATCATAAGACTGCACAAACTTGCGCTTAGGCAGTTTCTTCAATTCATCCAGAGCGGTTTGAACTTGTTCTTTATTCATCATGACCTCCTACTAATGTCATAGTAGTTGTAACGGTTTAAGTGCTGAGAGGGTGGTTTATTTATAAAGATTTCGGGGGCAGTGAAGAGACCGGGAAAATTTCACTCCGACAAGCATATAAACCTGAATTGATTTACTTCCTTAAAAGAGGATGAGACACAAACGTATGTTATTCTGGTTATCGCTTCCATTCCTTTGCCCATTCCCAGCACTCCTATTGTATTTGCGGGAGGTTACGTTTACGGGACGTTAGTTGGCAGCATCTTGGCAGTTATTGCTACTGTGATTGGAGCAGCAATTTCATTCTATCTTGTTCGAAAGTTCGGTGAGCCGTTGTTAGAGCTGCTGATGAATAAGCGTCATCTGGAGCACTTCAACCATTTGTTTAAGAAGAGAGGTGTTTCTATCGCGCTGATTTCTTATATCGTGCCGGTGTTTCCTTCAGATATAGTAGGGCTGTTGATGGGGCTGACTAAAATCCGGTTTCATACTTTTTTGGCAGTGGCTATTGTAGGAAATATTCCCCGCTGCTTTGTGCTGAATGCTTTAGGCAGTGATGTTTATACCGGATTTACTGTTAAAACTTTTTTACTGTTGGTGCTGGTGCTGATATTTGCAGTGATGGCTATTTTCAGAGAGAAATTGAAGCGGTTGATGTTTAGAGAGTTGAGGGAGCTGGAACACGAAGCCGTAGCGGTGGAAAAGGAAGTGGAGAGGGAGATGGGAGGAGTAAGGAAGGAAGTTGGAGTTAAAAAGAAGAGAAAAGTAACGAAAAGGAAGAAGAGATAAAACCTACAAATATTTCACTAAATGTTTAGTGTGCTGATGTTTCATTACATGTTCTTTGGTTACATCTTTATGATGGCTATTGAAATGGTGCAGAAAATGACTATCCATTATTTTCTTTTTGAAATAGTCCCATTCTAATAAACCTCGGTCTCGCCACATTTTTTCGATTTGCTTGTGAGGTGCTTTTTCCTCTTCACGAATGAATTTTCCTACTGCGTGTACGGCATCTTCCATTAACTTCTCTTCTTTACCGATAACTATTGATTTTTTCTGCTTTATCTGGTTCAAGAATTCTTCCACCGTATCAGCTTTACATATAGTTAAAGATGTTCCCAACTCTGCCAGACAATGCCCATCAGAACCACCCGTAAATCCTTTATTGAGTAAGCTACCCCAAGCAATAGCTTTCGTATTCATCTTACCTACGCAGCAGCCATTTATGGCTTCAACCGCATGAATCTTTTTTAATAAACTAGCACTCGGATTGAACCTCTTAATTCCAATCAGGCCCGGCCCAAAAGGATGCGGAGCAGTAATAAGACAATTGTACTTTGAAGCTAAATCAACCACTTCTTCATGATCTAAATCTATAAACCAGGGATTCTTTTTTATTCGGTCTTTGAATTGGGTTTGATAAAACTCTTTAAATTCTTTGATAGTATAAAAATGAAGTAATATGTGCGCCCCGTTGTGACAGGTAACTTCCATGCCGGGAATGACAAAAACTCCTTTTTTAGATAGCTTGTTTGCTTGTAGTGCGCCTTCATAATGATTGTGGTCAGTAACGGCGATACCGATAACATCTTTTTTGCATTTGTTGATAACCGATGAAATACTAGCCATTCCATCCACACTAAAACGAGTGTGATAATGCATATCCACTGCTAGATACCCTTCTTTCTTCAGAAGACTTAGAATTGGTCCTTTAATCACATCTACATTCTTAAAGTAAGCTTCGCTCATTTTTATCCCTCTTTTTGATGAGTAATTTTAAGAAAGTATAAAAAACTATCTGCTCACCGGGCTTAATTTTTGGGTTGGTCTTTTCCGGAAGTGGTTGATAACTAAAGCTATAAGTACCACACCGATCGACAGAACAACCACCGCTGGAAAAGTATCGTTATAAACTTGCACCTCGTTTATTCCCGGATCATTGATGTTTTCACGGATGAACCAAATATCATCGATTATCAAACCAAAAGAGATTCCTGCCAGCAATAAATATAACAAATATTTGTGCTTTCCAAACAGCAATAATAAGCAAGTCACCAGCAAAAGCAATAACCCATAATCAAAGTGATGCAGTTCAAAGTTCAATAATACTGGATTAGGATTATGAAAGTTAACCCCAATCCTAGTGAGTAGAATTGTTAAGAGCATAACTCCCACAAAAGCAAGAACCTTATGATGTAGTTCAAAGTTTTCCAGCCGGTGCATCCATCCTATTTTTTTCATCTTCGTACCAAATTCCTCGCTCTTTGGTAAGCTAATTTAATCCGATTTAAAACTCTTCCTATTTTCTGTTGTTTCATGATTGAGATTAGGTACTCGGCAATATCCTCGGGAGAAATCATCTTTTTTCTGGAGGGGGGCTTATCGTAGCTGCTAAAAAATTCGGTATCAACTCTAGCAGGATAGATCGTAGAAACTTTAATTCCTTTTTTCCGAAGTTCCAGCCATAATGACCGCTTAAATCCGGCTACGGCATGCTTGGAAGCGCAATATGCACTGTAATTGGGGGCACCATATAATCCGGCAATAGAACAAACGGTAATAATATGCCCTTTTATTCTCTCTGTTAGCATGTGTTTAACTGCTTCCCGGCTGCATAAGAAAACTCCGGTCAAATTAGTGCTTATAACTGAATTCCAATCTTCAGTGGAAATTTCATGAAGAGGAGATTGAAGACCTTTTCCAGCGTTATTAACCAGGATGTCAATCATTCCAAATCGCCCCATGGCAACATTAAAAAGGTTAGCCACTTCTTTCTCCTGAGACACATCCGCTTTGATTATTAGTGTTTTAATGGTTGGATTGACTTTCTTAAGCTCTTCATCAACTGCTTTGAGGAGCTCTAATCTCCTGGCGCACAGAATAAGATTGCAATTCTCTTTAGCCAAACGCAAAGCTAATGCCCTTCCAATGCCACTACTAGCACCAGTAATCAATATGGTCTTATCTTTCAGTGAGATCATTTTCCTGCATCCACTTATACGTATCTTCAATGGTCTTATTAAAGCTTATCTGAGGAGCCCAACCTAATTCTCTTTTTGCTTTGGAATGGTCAAAGTAACGAAATTTAAATGATGAATGCAGGTTATCCGAGGTTAATTGCAGAGGAGTACTAGTTAAGCTCTCTGCTCCGATAACTAAAGGGTACAATAAATAGAAAGCCATTGAAGGCAAAGTAGCAGCTGGGCTCTTTACATTCAGAACTGCAGAAATGGTTTTATTTTGCTCTATAAAAGTTAGGTTATGGCCAGAAAGGAGGTAATGCTCGTCATCTTGCCCTTTTTCCAACACAGCAATCAGCCCGGCAGCTACATCCCGTACGTCGATAACATTGGTTCCACCAGGCGGGTTAAGAAAGAGCTTTCTGTTCTTCAATGCATTTAATAGTTTAACGGAATTATTACCATCACCGGGGCCGAGCATTAATCCGGGATAGGCTATGTTTAATTTTATTTTGCCTTTGCTCTCTTTGATAATATGCTCGTCAGCCAGGTGCTTTGATAACATGTAATATTTTTTGTATTTCTTAGCAATATCCCAATCGAATACAAAATTTTCATCGATAGGATTACTCCGGTCGTTACTATATCCCAAGGCTGCAACGGAGCTGATATGAATAAAACGGCCTACTTTATTCTCAACTGCAGCCCGAAACACGTTTTTGGTGCCCTCAACATTTATAGAAAACAGCTTATCTTTATCTTTTCTCCAAAACGATACTAATCCGGCAAGATGAATTACTACATCAATACTTTTAAACTCATTAGAAATAGAATCATAATCACAAATATTCTTGCCCACCGAATAGGTTACGCGGGGATCTTGTTTGAATGAATAAAGCGGTCGTTCCTGTTCTTTTAGATCCACTATTTTAACTTTAAGGGCAGGATATTTTTCTAAAAGTAGTTTCACTAAATGCTGTCCCAAAAAGCCATTCCCGCCTGTAACTAAAATCTGCTGCATAAGGTCTTGCAAACGTTCAAGATTTTAAAACTTATGTGAGAAAAACATCTTCTTTGCTTTTTTCGCACTACTTCAATATCCCAGACCCGATTAGTTGTTAATCATTAACACCAAAACATTTATATAGCCCAAGCGTTAATCATTAACAATATGCCAGATAACTTGAAAATAAAAGCAAGGAACTACTTTATCTTAGGCAGTATTGCTTTAAGATTAAGCATGCCTTCTGAAGCTGCCACCAATTTCTTTAAAGCGTTGTTTGCAGTAGGTGACTCCGTATTATATGATAAATTTAGATTAGAGCCTAAAGACCATACCGAAAGGTTTAACCTGCTCCGAAAAAATAGCCCACAGCTTTACTCTATCACCGATAGGATGTTTCACACTTACAGAAGAACTTACACTCAAGAATTAAACGAAGAAGAAGTGTTATTAGTCAGAAAAAGAGTAATGGAGGCGTTTGATAATGCCAGAATTGCTATCCCCACCAATGAAGAAGTTAAAAGCCAGTTTGAAGAGCTTCTTAAGAAAAGAAAGTTATTTGGTTGATTTAATCCTGTTTGGTTCAGCACTAAAAGGAAAGGTCAAACCAGGAGACGTAGATTTAATTGCTTTGGTTAGGGGATCTGACCCGGAGAAAATAGAAAACATACTGTACAAACTCCGAAAAAATGGCGAAGAACTAGAGCTAGACCTGCACACCGAACCCATTATCGTTGATTATATGTTTGACCCAAAAGTTTATCCTTTGTTGCTGCATGAAGGATTCAGTATTCGGTGCTCAGAATTCATACATAAAAAATTAAACCTCCAGCCTTTGGTGTTAATAACTTATCTTTTAGAAAGCAAGAGCGCTTCGGATAAAGTGAGGTTTTCTTATGCGTTATATGGAAGGAATAAAGGGGAGGGATTACTGGGTAAAATAAGCGGCAGAACGGTTGGAAAAGGTTCGATACTAATTCCCATTAGCCAGCAAGAAGTTATTCGAGCTTTCTTTAAGCAATGGGAAGTTGAGTATCAAGAACAACGCGTGTTCCTCTTTAGTTAATCTTTAACGAATAAGCCATATTTTAGTTAGCTAGTTAATACTTAACAAACAGAGGGTAAAAACGACAGGTCTAACTCTACTTCAGCATCCCATACCCTATCAATCTAAACCTATCTTCCACTCTACGAGAGATTGTTATCCTATCTCTGGGATTAGCGCAGATGGGCTTCTTTAAGATGCATTCGGTGTTCTTCTTGGAAGGATTGGTAACAATGCCTACCGTAGCCGTAGAATTGACATTCAGCATCAGGACTTCTCCTTTAGCCAGCGGCTTTACTTCGACTTCCTCTTTAGTTCCGACTACTCTTTCCAATAGATGTGTGTCCAAAGAGATTTGAGCATGTACTGCAGGCAATTTTCCGGGAACTCCTACTAACGAGCCGACTAATGAATCAGATTTTACGATACTTGGATCAAGAGTAGTAGAGATGGCCATGCTCCCTCCGGGAAGAATTTCTGGCACTGGCGCTCCTCCGGAGAATATCTGCACCACTTTAGTCTGCAGCGGCTTCCACACTTTTTTATTTTTCTCCTCAACTGAATAACCGGGTAAGATTTCTATAGTCTCTCCAACTTTAAACCGACCTTGTTTTACCGTGCCGCCCAAAACTCCGCCAAATAATTTCTCGGGCTTTGCTCCGGGCTTGTTGATATCAAACGAACGGGCCACCAACATTATCGGTTCTTTGTTCAAATCACGAGCCGGCGTAGGCACAAATTTTTGTATCGCCTGCAGTAACACATCAATATTTACGTTAGTTCGGGCAGAGATAGGAATAATGGGGGCATCTTTGAAGATGGTATTAGAAATGAATGCTTTAATTTCTTTATAATTAGCGATGGCTTCGTCATGCGACACTAAATCAATTTTATTTTGCACAATAATGATGTTCTTGATTCCAGATATCTGCAACGCCATCAAATGTTCTTTAGTCTGGGGCTGAGGACATTTTTCATTTGCAGCTACTAATAATAGTGCACCGTCAACGATAGCTGCACCGGACAACATCGTCGCCATCAGTGATTCGTGCCCAGGGGCATCTACCAGCGATATTTTCCGCTGCGGGGTGGTTGGTTCATTACATTTCACGCATTTTTCTTTAGCGGTATAAAAGTTGCACTTCTCGCATTTATTGATTGTAACATCCGCATAGCCTAACCGGATGGTAATTCCTTTCTTTAATTCTTCCGAATGTGTATCCGTCCACTTTCCGGAGAGGCGTTCAGTTAAAGTGGTTTTGCCGTGGTCAACATGGCCGACTAAAGCTAAGTTTATTTCGGGCTGGATGGGGAGTGATTTGGTTGGCGATTCTGGTTTGGAATGAGAGAGCGGTTCATCTGACGCAGCTGCTTCTGGAACGGCGACGGTTTCTGCTTCAGTAGTTTTCTTTTTAGGCATAGAATAAGCAGAAAATAGGGGTATTTATAAAAGTTTAGAAGATAAAGTCAGTTACGATTTAATCTTTCGCGTAATACATGCTAGGAAAACCTCCTCTTCTACCAAATCCCTGAAGAGTGTAGTAGGCTTCTTATCATAGATTTCCCAACCTGCATCCCTAAAATAATCTAAAGGCTTTTGGGGGTGAGCAAAGACTTCTCCGTAAACCCGAGAAAGGCCAGTTCTTTTTACTTCTTCCTCAAACTGACTTAACATTTCTGTTCCCAAACCAATTCCTCGGTAACCCTCTTGAAGATTAAAGTGATAATGTGCAGAGCGTTCAGGATGATTCACCATTTCTAAAGGGGCGCAAAGGAACAGCCATTTAATAAATCCTTTATTTTGAGGATGCTCTCTATATTTTCCAGTTAATTGGCGACTAACTGCTTGAACTATTGGTCCAACTCCGTCTAGTGCTAGTCCTAAATGAGTAAATTGATACATCGAGCCGGTAACATAACCAATAACTTGTCCACCCATCTCAGCAACAGAAGTATGTTCCGGCTCTTTTCTCAAATAATAATCAATGATCATATCTGCAAAGAGTTCTCTATCGGAAAAGATTGGATTGATGGGATTCCCTAAAAAGCCGGTATCGGCACAGATACTTCTAACTGCATCTCTGTCTCTGCTCTCGTACTTTCTTATCTTATAATCTAAAGTCATTTTGGTGTCTCTTAAGCCCATTGGTTTATAAATCTTTCTCCACTATTTAGTAACAATTAACTCCCAGAACTAAAGCGGTAATCTTTATAAGTAAGTTAGCTATCTGTCAAATGTTAATTGTTTAAGTTTGGAGCATGATAAGATGGAAAACAACCCGTTACTATTAAGCACAGATAAAATCAAAAGCAGGATTTACACCCTAAGGGGCAGGCAAATAATGTTGGATAAAGATTTAGCTGAGCTTTACGAAGTTAAAGCAATCCGCTTAAGAGAGCAAGTTAAAAGAAACAACAAAAGATTCCCTTCAGATTTTATGTTTCAGCTTAATAATTCAGAAGTAGAGTTGTTGGTATCGCAAAATGCGATAGCTTCCAAAAAATATCTTGGGGGGTATTTGCCTTATGCTTTTACCGAACAAGGGGTAGCAAACCTTTCTGGTGTGCTTACTAATGATAAAGCAATAGAAGTGAATATCCAAATTATGCGAGCATTTGTAGCTATGAGACGATTTCTTGCCTCAAATGCCCAGGTTTTCCAAAGATTAGATTATGTCGAGAGAAAGCAGATTGAGCATGATAAAAAATTTGATGAAATATTTGATGCCATACAAAGCAAAGATATAACCCCAGAAAAGGGCATATTTTTTGATGGACAAATATTTGATTCGTATACATTTGTGTCAGACATTATTAGAACAGCTAATCAATCCATTGTTTTAATTGACAATTATATAGATGACTCTGTTTTGACCTTGTTTAGCAAAAGAAATAAAGATGTGCAGGTGATAATATTCACTAAGGAGATTTCTAAACAATTATCGCTAGACTTAACTAAATACAATTCACAATATCCGCTTATTGAAGTGAAAGAATTTAAGCAGTCACATGATAGGTTTCTCATAATTGACAATAAAGAAGTGTATCATTTTGGAGCATCATTAAAAGATTTGGGCAAGAAATGGTTTGCATTTTCTAAATTTGATAAAGAAGCATTTAAGCTGCTGGATAAGCTGGGATTGAAATGACAATGAGATTAAACTAAAAAATGCCCAGCCCACTCCCCCCACTCCCTTCCGATACCATCCTTGCGCCCATGGCTGGAGTAACTGATGTAGCGTTCCGCCTGCTGTGTAAAAAGGATGGTGCAGGATTAACCGTAACTGAAATGAGGTCTGCCCATGCCCTAGCCCGAGCCAATAAAGCAGTAATGAGGTTAATTGATGTAGTTCCGGAAGAAGCTCCTCGTTGTATCCAATTATTCGGACAAAAGCCGGAATATTTCGTCCAATCGGCTAAGTTTCTGGAAAACAAAGGTGAAATTATCGACTTAAACTTTGGCTGCCCTGCTTCGCAGATAATTCAGCAAGGAGCAGGTTCTGCTTTATTAGAACGGCCCAACCAAATACAAAAGATTGTAGCTGCAGTATCCTCAGCAGTAAACCTTCCCGTAACCTGTAAACTTCGCTTAGGAATCAACTCGCATAAAATTAACGTAGTGAAAATCGCACAGCTTTGTGAACAATCCGGAGCAGCAATGATTACAGTACATGCCCGTACCCAAAAGCAAGGCTACACTGGAAAAGCTGATTGGAGCTGGATTAAGAAAGTAAAAGAGGCAGTAAAAATTCCTATTTGCGGCAATGGTGATGTGCGCACTCCTGAAGATTACTTGCGTATGAAAACAGAAACCAGCTGTGACTTGGTAATGATTGGAAGGGGAGCAATCGGGAATCCTTTCTTGTTCAACCAAATAGAAGAATACAAAAAAACAGGCAAATACACGCCCAGAACCCAAACTCAACAACTGCAAGATTTTTTCGCCTACTTAAAATTAGCCGAGAAATATAACGTAGATTTTAATTATATCAAATTTCATGCCCTGAGCTTCACTAAAGGCATCGCCGGAAGTGCGCAATTACGAGAGAAGCTATCACGGATGAAAACAGTGGAAGAAATAAAGAAAGAGATGGAAGTACTTACTAAAACAATAAATTAATCTTCCCGTCCAACTTACGATTCTACTTCCACACTTTCCGTTTCAGCTTGCAAAACGCGCTTTCTTCTTTAGACGGCTTTAAGCCGCAGCACAACTTGCTCTTCAATCGGTTCTTGGCCAATTTCAGCTCCCTTGGGCTCGCCAATCCAGACTTAAGCACTGCTTTCTCTAAGTTGCTGCTTACAATTCCCAGCACATCTTTACTGGTCTTCTCTGACGTAGCTACTAACTCCTGAGCTAATTTAATACACTCCTTGTCGTTCAGGTTCAGCTCTTTCTTTATTTTAGATGCTACTTTCTTCGCTTGTCCTAAACTCAACAAACCAATGCCATAACCGGTTTGTATCGCTTTCTTGGCTGCATGTTTCATTTTTTACCTCCTTATCGATTCGTGATTCTTATGTGTTGCCAGGAAATAAATGGTAAGTAATACCGCGCACACTAGCAGAATAACGCTCAATGGAATTCCCCACAGCTCTTTTCTTCCCTCCAGATAAAATAACACTGCTGCTGCGATTATCAATGCTGAAATCACTAAGCCCACATTTCTCTTCCAGCTCAGATATTCCCACTCTCTTTCCACTTCTTCCAATTGGGCTACGTTCAGTTGCTGCGCCGGCTCATCTCGCTCTAATTTCTGCATGATTTTAATGATGTGCTCAGGTAATTCCAATAATAGCTCTTTATTATCCCAGAAGATTCGTTTAGTCTCGCTTATGATTTTAATGGGGGAATATTTCTGCTTCAAGTATTTCTGGGCGAAATCCATTAAGCCATCAGCCACTTTAAACTGCGGATTTAATTTTAATGCCAAGCCTTCCGTTTGATAAGCTGCTTTGACCATCAGCACATGGTTTGGGTCAAAGATGATTCCATACTTAGC
>JACRPH010000011.1 GCA_016214025.1 Candidatus Woesearchaeota archaeon | reverse complement strand
CTTCAAGTATTTCTGGGCGAAATCCATTAAGCCATCAGCCACTTTAAACTGCGGATTTAATTTTAATGCCAAGCCTTCCGTTTGATAAGCTGCTTTGACCATCAGCACATGGTTTGGGTCAAAGATGATTCCATACTTAGCCCCACAAGTAATTACTTCGTACAACGCTCGCACGGGGCTTTTTTCCTGGACGTACACCTCCCTCATTATACGCAGGCTTTCGTTCTTGAATTCAGCCAGATGCTCCGGATGCACCTCTTTAGCCAGCGATAACATGATATCTACACTTCGCTGTGGATCTTTTTTAGGAAGTGATTCGATGAAAGCAATTATTTTTTTTCGGTCTGTGATAGACAATTCCCCCATGATGCCATAATCAAAAAAAACTAACTTGCCACTTCTTTGGACATAAATGTTAGCCGGGTGCGGGTCGGCATGAAAAAATCCATGCAGCAACGCTTGTTCCATAATGGAATTAAAGTAAATTAAAGATAATTTTTTGGTGCTGATGTGATAAGCTTTTAATGCATCAAAATTGTCAATTTTTACTCCTTCTACAAATTCCATTACCAATACCCTTTTAGAAGAGAATTCCGGATAAATTTTAGGAACTTTAACTGCAGGATTGTCAGCCATAATCTCTGCAAGTCTCAGGGCATGGTGCGCTTCTATTTCAAAATTCAGCTCTCTCCGAGTCCATAATGCAAATTCTTTGACTACTTCCGTTGGCCGGTAGCCGCGTAAAGCTTCAACATGATTTTCCAATTCTTTAGCGATGAAGAATAAGATGTCTAGATCTAAATCAATAATATCCCTGACTTCCGGACGCTGGACTTTAACTGCTACTACTTTTCCTGACGGCAGCACTGCTTTATGCACTTGAGCGATAGAAGCAGAGGCAATCGGTTTTTGATCAAAGCTCTTGAAAACGGTTGACAATGGCTTCTTTAAATCTTCTTCAATTATTTGTTTTACCTGAGCATAAAGGAAAGCCGGAACGTGGTCTTGGAGCTTTACAAATTCTGATGAATATTCAATCGGAACTAAGTCCGGCCTTAATGACAATAATTGCCCTAACTTTACGAACGTAGGGCCTAACCGTTCAAACGATTTTCTTAATCTGGTGGCTTGTTCGTTTTTATCATTTATCGGAAGATGGGGTTTTATCCTTTTGAGAAAAGGCAGGTGCGACTTTAAATCAGCTTTGGCCAAGTAATATCCCAGCCCTTCTTCTAGGAATACTCCCAGAATATGCTCAAACCTGCCGATGTCCCGGATATCTTTACGAAGATGCATGGATTACCTCTTTTTGTGTAAGGAACACTTAATGATTTATAATGGTTTTGCTGGCGCAATTCTTATAAATAAAGAGAAAAGTAGCCCTGCCTGACAGCCCCGTCGTCTAGCGGACTAGGATAGTGCCCTTTGGGCATAAAGGAAGTCAGGCATTGACCTCGGTTCGAATCCGAGCGGGGCTAATTTTCTTTTTTGATGGAAAATTAGCCACTCATCTCTTATCGTAAAGTTTGGGAGCATCGATGTAATAATCTCCGCGCTTTAGATTGAACATAAGTATAGATAATTGCGTTAATATTATTGCATTAGTACGCAATTATCTAATAGTAAATTGCATGAATCATGTAACATAAACAACGCAATTTACTATACCTACAATCTCCCTAATTTAAATATTTATCAGGAAATTTTTATAAACAACGGGGCGAACTGCTGGTTCAGCAGCCCCGTTGTCTAGTGGACTAATTTCAGGCTCTGGCAGTTTAGATCCAGTAAACTGGAGGTACCTGAAGACCGCGGTTCGAAGCAAGTTACGTTCGCACGTGATTTGAGAAATTCCGCGCGGGGCTAATTTTCTCTTACCCATTAGCCCGCTTCAAGTCCGAGGTGACTACAAATCTCCCCAATGTAGTCGAATGTGTTGATTTTCTAATCTTATAATTTTTGGATTATTGTTATTTTATTCCAAAACCGAAAGATTTATAACTATATGCTCATATAGTCCTATTGGTGATAAAAAATGGGATTCAAAACAAAAATACAATTAATTCAAAGGAAGGATTCGCAACAATGGTTGTTTAACATACCTGCTGCGATAGGTGCAGCATTAGAGTTGAAGAAAGGAGAAACACTTGACTTGACCATAAAAGGCAAGAACAGTCTGATCATCAGGAGGTTTTGAGATGTTCTATAAAAGAAAGAATGTCGCTTTAAGCGACAAATCCAAAGAGATCTATGATCATTTAATAGACCAAAATTCGGACTTATGTAGAATCAAAAAGGAGTTTGACTTTTCTTTCATATACGACGAAATTAAAGATAATTATTGCTTAGATGATGGGAGAAACAGTATTGATGGGGTCATTGCCCTGAGAGCAATATTTATACAGAACTATTTTGGGTTAAGGGAAAGACAACTTGAGAGAAAAGCAATGTATGATATAGAAATAAAAAATTTTCTGGATATAGAAATTGATTCTAAGGCATTTGATTTTACAACAATCTGGAAATTTAAAAGAATGCTTGGAGAAGAAAAAGTTGAATCAATTTTTAATAACATTCTTGCCCAAATAAAATCCAAAGGAATAATTCATTCATTTAGAAGACAGGCAATTGACACTATTCCCATTGTGGCAGCAGCGGCGCTGCCAAGCACGACTTGCTTAATTTATCAAACAATAAGTGGAGTATGTAAATCTGTGGATGAGCAATTGCTCGTCGAGATACTTAAAGAAACAGAATTAACCATTGAAAAATTAGAGAATTACTCCAAAGCGCATCCGCTGTTTGTATCAGAACAAGAAGATAGAATCAAAGCTTTTCAAAAAGCTGCAAAAAGGGGTTTCATAGTGCTGGATATTGCAGATAAAAATCAATTAAAATCTGAAAGTATCTCTCTTTTAAGAGAAATTCTGCAGGAGAATGTACAACAAACAGCAAAAGAGGAATATGAGCAAAAACAAACACCTCACGCAAAAAAGAGCCTTGTAGATAAAGATGCGGGATTTGGTCATAAAACAGAGGAAAAAACCGTGTTCGGCTACAAAGCTGGTGTTTCTGTAATCCCGGAAGGTATAATCGGCAGTGTCTGATATAACGATACATTAATATACTAGTTACACTCTTCTTCTATCTCGGTGATACCTATGAGAAAAAGACGCAAATTAGATGTTTCTTGCCCAAACCCCTCTTGCCGGTT
>JACRPH010000040.1 GCA_016214025.1 Candidatus Woesearchaeota archaeon | reverse complement strand
CATGAACAGCAGCAGGATTACCGCTCCAGCAATCAGATACCATATCCCCGCCATCAAGCTGGACTGGCTTAACGACTCGTACATCCCCCAGCCCATTACGATAAATCCTAGCCACAAGAATTTGTCCAACACTAATTTCATGATCTCAAATTCCTGCTGTTCGGTCATGCGTTTTTTAGTTGATTTTGCCATGTGTCACCTCTATTTATGAAGTTCTTACAAAGAATGTTTTAGATGCAAATTCTTCTCCATCATCTCGAACCACTTTTACCTTGAATAAATAATTTCCAAATCTGTCTGGGGCGGTTAAAGTAAACGTAATCGGCTTTGCTTGGGTTGGACTATATTTTTGAACAGAATTATCCCAATACATCTTTGCTTTAAATGCTGTTTCTCCAGAACCAAAACTTTGAATTTGATCTCCAGATTCGAAATCCTGAAAATCTTCACCAACTCTTACCTGAAAGATCACTTTTAGATTTAATGAAGTATCCCCTGTATTTTTAACTCCTATGCCATCTACATGCTCCTCTTTTACATCAACATTTAAAGTTTGTTGGGGATAATAAAGTGGTTCATTACTTTGGGAGAGTTTATCTTTTATATCTGCTTCAACTGTAGCAAATATTTTCTCTTGCTGACCGCCAAAACCACTAAATATATTTTTCACAAACCCCACAAACCCCAATCCCAGCCCCAGCACTGTAAATGCAATTACAATTATCACAATCGCCTCTATCGATAAGTTAAGAGAAGCTCTCTTCGACCATTTCTTGTTCATACTTTCACCTCTTTTTGATACATTAATCGTTATGTTCTAAGCATTATTTCCTCATATAAAAAGCTTTCCATAGCTTCAGCTGAAAATTACGCTTCCAACCCATCCCAACAACCCGCTTCCAAACACCAAAACCAGGTATCCAAACAAGAAACTGGGCACAAATGGAACTCCTTCTCTGATCAACACTTTCTTTATTTTTCCTTCGGAATGAAGCTTCTTCAACTTCTCTAAATCGGCCTTCTCCAACGTCTTCTTTCCCACTGCGATTCTTGCCTCCACAATCACATCTTCAGCCAGCCAGTCTCCTTCCGTGAGTTTGCCCACCTCAATCTTGCGGATAAAACAGCCGTTTTCTACTGAAGTTACAAACAAAAACAGGTAAAACGCAGCTAAAGGAAAAGGGATTATGGGCCATAAGAATGGAAAGCCTTGCTGTGCCAGTCCTAAGAATAACACAAATAACCCTAATGAAACTGTTCCTAAGATTGTATGCACCGATTTATAATGATAGAGCATTTCTTTAAACTTGGGAAAAAAGAGTTCTCTTTTGATTATCGCTAATCCTATTACCCATATTAAGCCATAAACTGCTCCTAAAAACAATACTGCTAACAAATACCACAATAAATTCCAGCTGGAAGCGCCTACAGGGTAGGTTATTCCAATAATAGCTCCCATTCCCATCAATAATTTACTATCTCCGCCACCCCATTGATTGGAATAGTAGAAGAGATAAGCCAAGCCCAAGCATATTCCAAACCCCAGAATGCCGCTGAGCAGGATTTCCCATCCATTCACAATAGAAAATATTCCTCTAATTCCTAATGCCGCAAAAATCAACCCATAGCTCAGCCAATCGGGAACTTCCCGGTGCTTTAAGTCAGCATAAGAAGCGATAAGCAGGGCAGTGAGTCCAACTGTTATTAACATCCATTCAACCATCATCCAGGTGGAATTATCTTAGGGCTATATTACCTTATCGCAACATTTATATACTAAACCACAACTATAATTACTAAATATTCACTATGGTTTAATATATAATCGTCGTACTCAAAAAAAGGTGATAAACTATGGCTAATAACAATGATGAATATGAAATTATGCCGCATCAGCTTCTGGCAGACTTGAAAGGAGAAGTTGAAGCGTTAAAGAAAAAATTAACCCAGCCGGACTCCAAAATAAATGAGCTTATTCTGGAAATAGAAAGCATGAAAGATTCTGTCCATGAATTAAATACTATTTTTCAGCAAGCGGTTCAGGATACTAAAACTGAAGATGTTACTAAAAATATTGTTGATATTAACTCTAAATTAAGTGATGTTATCGCCCAAAATGAGACTATTGCTAAGGGCATGATTGCTATCGCCGATAAAGTGGATGATTTTGTCAGCAAGCAGGGTTCAAGCGGCAGTTCTGTAGTAAGTTCTATGCCTAGTTCGGCCTCAGCGGTTTCATCCGCACCAAGTATGGGTCCAAAACTGGACTTTGGCGCACCTTCATTTGGAGGGCCAAGCAGAATGGCTCCGCCACCCATGGAAGCTCCAGCATTCCCGTCATTTAGTGGAGGGGGGGGTTTTGGAAGTGCTCCCGGAGGGGATTTTAATTTTCCACCGCCGCCGCCCAGTGCCAGCTCCTCTAAACGTAAAGGATTGTTCCGCTAATTTTTTTTACCATGGCTTCTCTAAAAGCAATGCAATTATTGAATAGGGCAGCTAGAATATATCAAGCACAGAAGCAAGCCTTATCTAAAGAGGAGATAACCAAAAAAATAAATCAGATAAAATATCTGTCCGAGCAGAAAAACATCTCCCGATTTACAATTAAGAAAGAAATAATGCTGTTGGAGAATCAATTGCAAGGAATCTTTGAATTGGAGACCCAGCTTAGAAAGAGAAAAAAAGAAGAATCATCTAAAGAGGTTCTGCTTAAGAAAGAGATTAAAGTATTGAAAAACCAGCTCGCGGCTTGTGGTGATAAAGAGCTGCCTCATAAAGTGGATAAGTTATCACATCTTCTGGCCGAGTTTCTGGCTAAGCGAGGTACGGCTGCGGATGTAGAGTTGAGTAAGAAAGCATTAGAAGAGATTAAAGTTCAAGTCAAACTGCCGCAAAAGGATAGAAAAGCAATAGTTTCAGAAAGTTCTCCTTCTTCCACAAATTTATCCCTGTTATGCTCACGATTGGATGCGTTGAAGCAGGAATTTGAATTGATGAAAGCAATGAAAAAAGACCCGATCAAGATTAACCAGTTGGAAAATAAGATTAAAGTGTTGGAAGGGAAGTTAGATAAATTTTGTCCAGTGGGAAAGATAGCTGTTGCTGCGCCTCCGATAGAAGTTAAACCAGAACCCGTTTTAATATCATCTCCCCCAGAGATTAAACATGATATCCTGTTTGGAGCGCCTGTGCCTATATCTATGCCTCAATTTTCAGGTGGCGCCGGGTTGAGTTTAGGAGGAGGATTACCATTGCCGCCTCCGCCGAGGTATAGACGATTTTAAGAATTACAAGTCTTTTCCCATAACCGTCTTTCTGCCGTTATCTTTAGCCCTTTTAGCTGCTTCGAGAACTAATTGTTTGACTTTCTCATCTAATTTGTCCATGAAGTCATCAGCGATATTATCCACTTTCAATTCGCTTTCTTTCAGCACATCTCTTACTTGGGTACGAACGGTTATCATGATAAGAGGTAGGACAGGTTTATTTTTAAAGGTTGCGTCGAAATCTTTATTAACCCTTGCAGTTTAGCAATATAAAAAGAGGTTTAACATGTTAGTATTTGGAATAGACATCCCGTTGGTAGAAATTATCTTTGCCTTAGCTATAATTCTGGTTATCTTGATGATTGAAGCTATTGTGATAATTGCCATGATGGCGGCTCAGCTTCAGAAGACCAAGAAGATAGACGAGCTTACTCTAAAATTGTCAGATACGATTCTGGCCATTAAGAAAGCGGAGATTGAGGAGTTGGATAGGCTGAAGAAGAAGTGAGTTGGTAGAGAATATCTATTTCTAAATGAAGTAAAAATAATAATAATAAAAAATAAATAAAATAAAACCTACTTCTTGGCAGGTGCGCCCTTGCCGGCTCCAGCAGCAGGCTTCTCTTCCGGAACCAGCTCATCGATGATCTTGAGGTTAATGCCCTCTTCCATCATCTTGGCTCTCATCTTACGGGCTTCTTTGCCTTCCATCTCCTTCATGATGGCCTTGGCTCTGAGCTCCTGCTCAGCTCTCTTCTTCTCCATCTCTTCTTTAAGATGTTTCTTCTCTACTTCTAGATGAGCTTTCTCTTCCGCAGTTAATTCAGTTCTTCCCGAAGCGATTTTAGCATCAAATTTGCCGGCATCTACGGCTTTTATAGCTTCTTTGGCGAGCATTCCTTCTACCATTATGCCTAATGAGCCGCAGGTGCCAATGACTTCTTTAATTTTGTTTTTAGGTGTGCTTCCGCCTAAGTTATCTTCTTTGATTTTGGCAATTTTGATTATCTGCTCCATTAAAATATCGGCTAGAATTTCGGTTTTAGCATTTCCGGCGGCTTTCTCAATTCCCGCTTCTTTTTTGATTAAAGCAGAAGTGGGAGGCGTTCCAACTTCGATTGTAAAAGTCTTAGCCGCAGTATCAGCAATAACTTTGACCGGAACCTGCATTCCTTTCATGTCCGCAGTTTTCTTGTTGATTTCAGCAATTACCTGGCCAATATTTAATCCGGTTGGCCCTAATGCCGGCCCTAACGGAGGTGCAGCAGTAGCTTTTCCTCCTTCAATCATAACATCTACTATTTGCTTTGCGATTTTGGATCACCTGTAAATATTATATTCGTGCGTAACTTTAGATAAAAGAGGTGGTTTATTTATATAGTTTGCCCCAAAGATTTATGAACGAGTTCATATTTCCGTTCATACTAGTATGAATAAGTATGAATAAAAAAGAGGCAAATCATGAAACTTCACATCTACCTTTTCCGGCACGCACAAACCTACTTTAATAGAGCCCATCGCTTTACTGGTTGGAAAGATTCTCAATTAACGCCTCTGGGAACCCAGCAGGCGAAGAAGATTGCGCAGAAGCTGAAAGGAAAGCATATAGATGTAGCTTATCAAAGCCATCTTTCCCGTTCTAAAGATACGTTGAAAGCAGTTTTAAAATATCATCCGGAATGTAAGAAAGTAATTGTGGATGATAGGATGATTGAGCGTTCTTATGGCAAGTTGCAGGGAAAATCGCATGAGCAGTTTGTGGAAAAAGCCGGTGAGCATGACTATAAAGTGATGCTGCACTGGCACAAAGTTGATCATTTACATGGAAAAGCGAGAGAAGATTTTATTGAGAAGCATGGAGAAGCGGATTTGAAGATCATCCGTAGAAGTTATGCCCAAGTTCCGCCAGGCGGAGAATCGGTCAAAATGGTGGAGAAAAGAGTAAATTCTTTCATCAAAGAGCTGTTGAAGAAGATGAAGAAAGAGAAAGTCAATGTAGCTATTTCTGCCCACGGCAATTCCATGCGGCCGTTCAGGAAATACTTTGAGCATTTATCGATTAAGCAGATGATGCAGTTGGAGAATCCCTGGGACGATTATTTTGAGTATACGGTGGAGGTTTGATTATTAAAAGATTCTTAAAGAGATAGCAGTGTATATTTTTGGATGAATATAATATTAGCCAAAATTCGTTTATGGTAACTTACATACTACAGTATCAGAAAGTATTTAAAAACCAAGAAGTTTAACATAAGCATGGAACCGTCTACTATTAAAACTTGGGGAAGTTATTCTCCCGAAGAAAAAGAAAGAGCAATTCGTGAAAGAGCAATTTGTAATTCAACATATCAACTACATTTTAGGGAATACTACTCCGAAGCCCAGTTTCCTCATTTATTAGATGCCGGTATATCTTTAGTTAAAACCATCCTTCCAGAGCCAATAACAAAGGAAGAATTAGAAGCAATGCTAGCACCTGTTCATCCGGGAGAGGAATTTAGTCACTGTGGTTATGTGAGAGATATGGAAGCTCTTCTGGTTTATGACCATAGTGACCATGGCCCTTTTGTGCTATTACGCCAAAGATTGGAAAGCAGGATAGACGTACTTGCTAAAGAACTCGATGACCAGGATCTTACTCTGGTGAATTTTCATACCCTTTTAGGAATATATCTGCTTAACCTGGCAAAAGAACAGGGACTGGTAACTCCAAGCGAAAAACGAAACTATTTTATCCGAAAAGATATTTCTCCATAATTAACTCCAAAAAAATATTATCTCTCACCCGCACTCCCCACATATCACTGTCTGCAATTTCCTTCTGGGCTTGTCGCCGGAAATAAAATACTTCTCCAATTCCCGGAACTGCTGCAGCTCTTTTCTCTTCAATTCTAACTCTTTCTCTTTCTTTTCTAGTTTTTCCTCTCTCTTTTCCAATTCTTTCTTAATATTCTCCAGCTCTTTT
>JACRPH010000037.1 GCA_016214025.1 Candidatus Woesearchaeota archaeon | reverse complement strand
AACGAATGAATTTAATGAAGCTGGGGTGAATGGCTCAGCCAGGGTTTCTTTTTCTGCAGCTAACTTTTCTTCAGAGATACGTTGTGAGAAAAATAAGATTCCTGCAACTACAAATAACACGATTATTCCTAAAATTATAAAAATCGTTACCTGCCCTCTTTTTAACATTCCAACGGTTAATTAAACTGTATTGATTTATAAACATTAACTCCCCGTTTTGAAATAAAAGAAATAGTAATTATTGCTGCTAAAATTGAAAGTAGCCCACAAACAACCGCATGGCGAAGGTTCATTTCCTCATTCTGCTGTAAAGGTACTTTCTCCTGCTGAGCATCGCTGGTATATTACTTCAGCTTCAGCAGTACAATTAGTGAACTTTACTTTAACCCCTTCAAGACAATAGGTGTAAGCAGCTTCCACTTCCTGCATTCTTTTTGCATATTCTTCCGCAACTTCAGCCGTGCAATGTTCTGGATCAAAGGGTTTAAAGGGATCTACGGGAGAAACAAACTCACAGCTTGGCTCTCCTTGATATTTATCAAACATATCCAGATTAACTTCCCTTTCTGCGTAAAAATGATTAAATTTACAACTGCCATTCCCTCCCCGTTGTTCAAAATCACATTCTTTTAACTTTTGGTTTTTTTCAAAGGTGCAAGAGCTGAGGGTGTATCTTTCTCTTAAGACAGGTTCATCCTGAGTTGCAGACTGGCTGGCAGCACAACCTGCCACTATCGCGGCTAAACCGATTAAATATTTTATGGTCATTTTATTTGCCTCCTGGTTTTTTATTCCACCAAACATTTCTGGTATGCGATTTCAGCATCATCTTTGCAGGCAGCAGCATATCCTTCAGCACGTCCAAGACAACCAGCACGCTCATCTTCCACTTTTCGTGTTTCTTCCACTGCTTTGCCAGCTGCTTCATATAAACAAGACTTCGGATCATCGCCGTATATACGAAGATTACCTTCACAGGCGTTCTCCGCCATACGCCGTTCAGAATTAATACCGGCTATTTCTGTACTATGCTTTCTTTCGCACCAGGCTACGGCCGAAGGACCCACCCTCTCATCACAGTTACTTAACTGTGCCTCTCTTTGACGGCTGCAGAACTCACGTTCATATACAGTAAGTCGTTTAACTTCTGGTGCAGCACAACCTGCCAGTAAGCCGACTAAGCCCAGTTCTGCTACCAATGCTTTTACATTTGTATTAATCATTTTGTTTTTATCCTCCATATTTTGTTCTTATTGCTTATCAGGCACTTCTATCCATACTTTTCATTCCTTTATCTGTCCTCATTATCACTCGATAAACTAGATCTCTAACACGGGCTTTTCTGTGAATTCTATCCTCACTATCCTGTACATCCACACCCATATGAGCATGGTCCTCAATTTTTTTATACTGCCAGAATCCGCCATCTTTTAGTATAACTGTAACATTTTCCGCTCCGCTGGCAAATAACAGAGCAGTTTCTTCAGCAGCTTTCCTTTCCACTCCCTGAGCGATAAGAGTATCCTCTAATCTAGTGTCATATTCAACCTGCAATCTTTTTCTGGTCTGATAGGTGGCAGATGGTGCAGAAGTTAAATATACCGCTATCCTAAGAGTTTCTTCGTTCGTTATTCCAGTTTTTTGGTCAATTCCCATGTTTTTATTCCCCCCCATATTTTGTTTTGATTAGTTATCATGAACCCTTAACTTAATTGCACTTTTTTTTCTCATTTCACTTCACTTTGTAGCTGTTTTCGATATCGTTCAACCAATGGAGCTAAAACTTTTTCTCCGTTGTACTCCAACGGCTCTAAAGCTTGTAACAAAGGCTCGTCTAAAGGTAATTTCATGGGACCAGTAGTAATTGACCCACTGTAACCGTCAACTAAAGAATCGATTACGGCAGAAAACTGCTCTTCCTGCCTGGAATCGTGCCCGCCGATAGAATAATTTAACTCTGAGAATCGCGTACTTAACATACTTGTTCCTTGGTAAACCTGATATAATACTATTCCCGTAGATAAATTTACAATTGCCTGGTAAGCTTCCGAATCTTCCATTATCGTACCGCTATTCATTCTTTCCTCAATCAGGGCATCGAGAGTATTGAAATACGCTCTTTCAGCCTTGAGGAAATCCAAACCATGAGCTATCGGCTGGATTGAAGTAGTAGTTATCTCTACTTCTGGAAGCTCGGGGCTCGAATTGGTTTTATGATGATAGATTTTGTCAACCTGTTGAGTTAAAATTTCCACCTTTTTCTGTATAGAGGAAATCCCATTTTGAGCTGTACTAAGATTTTCTAAAGTACAATCCGGCATGTAAGAAGAATATTTTGCTCCGGTTGCTTTGAGGTCAGCAGCTAAAGCTGGAGAATATTCTATTCCGGCTGCTTTTAGCTCTTCCAAGGCGTTTTCTCCCAAACTTAAATCTTTTAGGAGCTTGGAACATTGTGCTATGGGAATTACCTGTTGACTTAATATACCGGCTAATTTTGCATATCGCTTATCAATTTGGGCTATCTCCTCTTGAAAATCTTGGGCATCAGGTTCCTGAAGCCTTCTGTTAATAGCTTGATCGACATTAGCTCTCTGAGCTTCGCTTAGGCTTTGATATAAGTGGTGGCCAATTTCGTGCTCTAAAGCGTCAGTGAAGCATTTGTTATGGAGTGGTTGGCATTGAAGAGTTATTTTTGCGCCATTCTGAGCAGATTTCGGCTGGTAAGTAGCATTAAGATGCTCTACTTCTTTAGGAAGTGATTCCAATTTAATTTTAATTCGGCCGTCAGTGATGTCCTGCATTATAGCTGAGCCAAAGGTTGCTGCTCTTTTGTCAATATCTTCCCAATAAGCATTAACGCGGACTTGTTCTTCGTCCGGCTGAGTTTGTGCTGGAGTTGAAAGTGTTGAAGTGTTTCTCAAATTAACATTAGGAGTAGCACAGCCAGCTGCTATTGCAGCTAAACTCGCACCAAATATTAAATGTCTTAGGGTCATTTTAGTCTTTCCTCCATATTTTGCTTTTATGATTCATCATGAACTTATCTCCAAAAGCATCCTTTAATCTTTGCCCAAAGGGTTCTTTCTATATTTCGTTGCTCCCTTGGTGGGGCAGGGCCATAAAGTGAGTCTCCGTCAGTGGTCCACATGCACCTATAAGCTAAGTCCCTGATACTGGCTCTGTTGTGAAAGTCATCTTCACCTACATAAGCTCTGTCCTCAGTTTTTTGATATCGGCTCGACAGGCTATCAACATCAACATCAACTTTCTCTGCTCCGCTGGCAAAAAGCCGAGCAATTTCTTTAGCATTTTTTACTCCACGGGCAGTTAACATATCCTCTAACGTAGTGTCATATTCAACCAGCAATCCTTTTCTCTGCGGGCGTTCAACATTGCCTCCAGATACAAATGAAAGCCCCTCTGTAGTAGTTAGGTACGTTCTTAGTCTGAGAGTAAGAAATTCCAATTTACCATCTTTAATTATCATGTTTTTATCCTCCTATCTGATTTTAATTGTTTTATTCAGGGAACAACTTCTACTTTACAGGGAACTAGTTTAGATTTTGGGCAATAAACTATTGCAGTTCCACTCCCAAGGTCATTATTACATTGCGTACCCTGACTAAAATAGCTTGCAGGAATTCCCGGAGCAGCTTCAGGTATTCCAGCACATTTAATGGCAAAATCGTCCTGTGCTTTCCTGCATGCAAGGGTCGAAGAGCCGTAAGGCATTCCTAGGCTAACTCCCACACAACCAAACTTATCTTTATTTTGTTGAATAAAATATTCCGCTCGGCTTTTTTCATCTGGTTTCTCGGGAGTAATTGTAGATGAAGTGGTGGCACAATTGCCTAAACCTAATAAGCCAACTAAGCCTGCTCCTGCCATTATTCTGCTGATATTTACCATTTTTAGTTTACCTCTTGAAGCTGACTAAATGTATTTAGCTCATAACATACCGGCTCTTTACCGCTGGTGTAGTAGCAGCTAAGTACTCTTCCATCTTTGGTATCACAAAATTCCCCGACGGTATAGTTAGCAGGACCAAAGTGAGCAGCTACTATGTAGTTAGGCAAAGGCTTATTGCACTCTACAGGAACAGCTACACTTTGTGGTGCTAATCCTTTACTTATTTCAACCGGTTCGCTGTTGCTGCATCCTCCTAATCCTGCTAGTAAAGTTGCAGTTAAAACTTCTAATATCATTGTTTTCATTTTTAGTTTTTCCTCCATTATTTTAATTCGTCGAAAGTTCTCTTCTCAATCTCATCTCCATCCCTAATTATCCCAGTTCCATCTTTGTCGACGTCTATATATCTTGTTTCACTTTTCTTCGGCTGTGGGAGTGTATCACTCTTTAAGCACTGTTGGTATTCCAGCTCAACTTGAAGGGTGCAGGTAGCAAAACTAGCTTTAGCCTGTTCAAGACAACCAGTGTTAGTGGCTTTAACTTCCTGCGCTCTTTTTGCATATTCTTCTGTAACTCCATCTAAACATGGTTTTGGATCAGAGTCGTTTCTAAAGGCATTAAATTCACAGTCGTTCCTTGCACGCTTTTCATTAAACTCAACATCACTTTTACCTTTAAAATAATCAAATTCACAATGGCTAGATTCTCTTTTTTGGTCAAACCCACATTTATCTACTCCATCATCTCTATTAGCAGCACAAACCCTGCGTTTGTATTCTTCTTTCCCTACATTTTGGGCATACTGCTGGAATACTTTTAATGAAAGTTGTTCTTCTTCAGTCCAGGTAACAATCTTATCTTCATTAACATCTGTTTCTTTAAATAGTGCCTCCCCCATAGCGTCAGAATAAGTGGGAGGGGTTCTTCCTTGTGCAAGGTAATGGCCCTCGCCGTCAGTAATTACGGTCATAGTTCCGGCACGTATCCCAGCGATACTCCTTAATCCTAGTTCTGTGCCTTCGCTCATTACATATTCACGTACAGAAACAGCGCTACTGCCAAAAGGCTCTAATTTTCTTAATCGGCCCATTCTTTCAGTAATAGATTCATATCCTGCAGTTCCGGGAATATCCTGCGCTTTGGCTTCAGATTGATTAATGGCATAACCTGCTACTATCGCGGTTAAGCCCACAATTAAATGTTTTAGGTTCATTTTTTTACCCCCTTCTTTGCTTTTATTTATTCTGATTACTTCTATCTAGTGATTACACAGCTACTATTTAAATGTTTGTTGTCGGATTATTACGACAAAAGCAAAAGATTTATATACTACCCACGCTTACCGGAAAATATGGATACCGAACCGCTAAGACAATTTGGCTTGACTGAGAATGAAATAAAGGTTTACCTTGCTAACTTGGAATTAGGCAGTGCCACTGCTAATAATCTTGCCAAGAGAGCTAATCTGCCTCGCCCTACAACCTATGATGTCCTAACTACTCTCAAAGAGAAAGGATTAGCCAGTCATGTGGTTAAAAGTGGCGTCTATTATTTTGAAGCTGCCAATCCCGCTAAACTATTAAATGTATTGAAAGAGAGAGAAGAAAAAATCAGCAAACTTTTACCGGATTTGCTTTCCATCCAAAAAACCGTTACCGAAAAGCCAAAAATCGAGCTTTATGAAGGGGTGGAGGGGCTGAAGAGTGTTATTGACGATTTAATCGCCACCAACCAGCCGATATTAACTCTTTCCTCGACTAAAGATTTGTTGGGTCGGTTAGTTTTTTTCTTTCCGAACTATATCAAAAGAAGAGTGGAAGCAAAAATACCCATCAAAGTGATCACTGAAAAAACAAAACGAACCGAGGCACTCCTTAAAAAGCAAAAAGAAGAGTATCGGGAGATGAGATTCGTTTCCAAAGAATTGGAATTTCCTAATGCAATTTATATCTATGGAAACAAAATTGCCTTATTAAATCTCAATAGAGAACCCCTGACAGGAATTATAATTGAAAATGAAGAATTAAATAAAACTTTTAGAATAACCTTTGAATTGCTCTGGAGAACCTTGAGCGGATAAATTAAGGGTAACGCATTGTAGAACAAATTCAGCTCTTATCCTGGAAATACCCCCTCAAATCTTCCTGGCAGCGGGAGCAGAGATAATCAGGATAAGTATTTTTATCAGGGGTAAGAAAGCCGTTTAAGAGCCCTTTTTCCATGAGAGAACCATTTCGCATAGCGCAGGAATTGGTGCAATGATTCCTAGTACAACCATTGTCTACCGCTTCCTCGGTTCTCTCTTTTGGAACTAAACCCAAGACATGCCCCATTTCGTGCATGGCCAAATGCCTAAAGTATTGAGAAAATCTCTCTTTTACTAATTTTCTGGCTCCCAAACTGGTAATAATCGCGCCTTTCCATTCCTGAGCTATACCATTTACATAGCGTTCGTTTTTCGGGGAGTAAAGTTTATCTTGAACCACCAAAATCTTATAAGGCTCCCTGCTTCCCCGAGGGCTCCACAAGCCACCTTTTCGGGGAGTTCTTTCGCATAAAGCAGAAAGAATGGCATCGGCATTTAATTCTCCAGTTTTCTTTTTCCAGTCCCCGCCTCTGGTCCGGTACCAATCCACACTTTTATAAGGCTTTAAAGAACCATCAGCATTGCGATAATCTTCGGTCCTATCGGCTCGCGAGTATTGCAGATTTGGTTCTTTCTCCCCGGTAAACTGCAGAAGATAACAAATACCCTCTAATACTGCTGGGCGTACTGCATCGTCCATCCATTCCTGTTCCCGGATACGTATAAATGGAAGTGTTCGTTTCATTTTGGCGCTGTTAACCTATATTTTTTACTAGTTTGTTTTTACTCTAAATATCCAATAACCTCAGCTAAAATCTGATTAATCATTCCTATTTCTTCTGGTGAAGTAAACTCGTCATGGTGAAACCGGAAATCATGATTCCTAAAACGTTCAATTTTATCTACCAGCCCGGAATCGGTGATTACCCCCTCACGAACTGCACCCTGAAGGCAGGCAGATAAGCCAACAATGTAATTCCCTTTGCATTTATATCTCTCACCAACAAAATGGCCTTGCTCATCTAAAGTAGCTTGTACTCTAACATCAGCCTCCGGCAAGTCGTCTAAATAATCATCTCGTTGATGACGAAATCGGTCTAGATAATATCTTCTTAAAGTTCCTTCTCTCTTTGCTTGGATATAAGGTCGGATGAATTCGGGGATGCTCTCTAAGTCTAATTTGGTTCCTTCCGCCAGAGTTAAATCGTTTTCGAGAGTCATATTGTTTTTGTACCTCTCTATTAACAGGGTGGGTTCTCTTCAGCCAGCATTTGCCTCAAGAGCTGATACAATCCGCGCTCTCTATCTAATACCGGTGCAATCCCTTTTCTAACACGGTTTCTTTCAGGTTCCGACAAATCAGGTAGAGGATCAGTAAGAGTTGCCTCGCAAGCGTTTACGTTTTTAGATACCTCTTCGACAATTTCCGGCAGAGTTAATTCTTGAAGTGCGTTCTCTACCGCGTCTCGAGAATATACTGTAGTTCTTCTGCAAACCATATGGCCTACACGACCCCTCAAATAAATAGTGGCAAGAAGCGGAGCTTCCGTTCCCACTGTTTTTCCCTCTAATTTTCCCAAAAGTGTTTGGTAATCCATTTTTTTATCCCCCCATATTCTGTTTTTATTATGCATCATTCTTAATCCTCTTCGTTTCTAACTAACGGAAATTGATTAGGTGTATGGCAATAATCACATTTGACTGTAGGATGATCTTCAGCTGGAAGCCTTGTTTCCTGAACATGAGCGCACCAGCCGCATTTATAATATACTGCTACTCCAAATAGTTCTCCCACTAAAGGTAAATCCTCTGATAATTTATTTAAGATGGAAGCTTTGTCTAGCCCAAAATCTCTAGGCGTAACTGTTCTCTGCGGTTGAATAATATCAGTTATAGCCATGTTCTTACCTCCCAAACCCCACTGGCTGTTTTTTGGTTTTGCCGTTTCCTTCTCCCAGCCGGGCTTTCTTGTCTTCCAAGTATTTACTGGCGTCAGCATAAAACTGCTCAAAAGTGTAAGTTTCAGCCACGGTTCTACCGGTAATATTTTCTCCATGTTCCAAAGCATCTACCAAATTAGTGTATCCTTTCTCTTTCAACAAGGCACTTCTGCGGGTAGTGTCATAAGTACGGCAAAACTCTTCTATAAATGCTCCTTGCTCAGTTTGAGTTGCATCGGCCAGTTGATAAGCCTGCTCTTCGCCCAATTCTAACAATTTGTATTTGCTGGCAAAATGCTGCCACATTTTTCGACGCTCTTCCCTTTCTGGGTAGCCCACAAAACAGGAAGTTAATCTTCCTTCCCGAGTTAAAGCTTCTTCAAATGAATCCGGCAGTTCGTTGGTAGCAATTACCAGTACAATACCGCGCTCATTTCCCACATAACGCTTAAGCACATCTATCGCTTCCTGATAATGCTTGGAAACTGTTCTAGCTCCGTCTTCGGCTTTAGTTACTAATACTGAGCCTTCATCAATGCACACCAAGGAGGGTTTCCCCCGCAGTTTAGCTTTCTCGGTAGCTCTTTTAATGACGGTTTCTAAACTACGGGCAAATTCACCCACATAACTGGAATTAATTTGAGCTAAAGAAACCGCTTCACTATATGCTCCTGCACGAGTATAAACTTCGCCTAAAGCATCCATTAATACGGTTTTGCCGGTTCCGGGAGGTCCAAAAAGAATAACTCCCCCATAGCCGGGCTCAGTTCCTTCCAGTAATTCCGGAACAGCAGTTCTAGTTACTACTGTGTCCATTAATTTATCTTCCAGGAATACTTCTCGCAAAGGAGCTAATATCTCTGCTCTGGTTTTAGGGATAACTGACTTTTCCTCTGCAACGGGTGGTACTGGCTCTTCGGGAGCTTGGCGAGATAAACCTTTAATTCTCCAGCTCTTTTCAGGCTCAATATTATTTTTGAAATACTTTCCTTTATAAATATAATTTGGCATACGATTCATTAAGTCTCTTTCCCAATCATCATCTTCTCCCATTTTTATTCCCTCCTCAATTTATCCAGCACTTCTCCCAAAGGAGTTCCTGGTTTTAGCTGTCTTAAAGCATCATATTTTTCTACTGGTGATTCACACCAAACCACAAAGCGCTCATCCCATCCAGTATGGGCAAGATTTACCCCTTCTCCCCACCATTTAATTGGTGAAATTGAAGCGCGTTCGCCGGAAACAGCAGCATATAACTTATTTCCTCTTAAAGCAGTTTGCAGCATTACCGGACGTACTGCTTGTCCAAAAGCAAGCTCCATAGTGCCATCTTGCCTCAACATCGGATTGCCTGAAGTCCAATCTTTGTACTCGCAATAAGTGTTTATGGGTACGTTCATAAGTGCTAAGAAACAGCCCTTATTTATAAATCTTTTGGTTGTTTTATCACTGATAAGTAGATAACCATTGATTTGGGCAGAATTCTAATCACCAACTGTAAAATTCCATACAGAAAATGAGGGCTTACTTCCCTTTCCAGCGCCTCAAGGTAGGAACTAACACCTGCGCCTGCTTCAGGGATTCTTCCTTGCTCACTTTCATCCGAGCATAAATAAACCCGGCGCAGCGTTTAAGCATCTGCTCTTTAGTCAATAATTTCTGAGTAAATTCACCATGCTGATAGCAATACTTGCAATAATCTTTGCTCTTAGAGCGATCTATCTCCGTCCCATAATCATTCGGGCCATGCATCAGCGTGCCGCAGCTCTGGCAGTACACCTCTTTAACCGGTTTTGAGTCTAACGGATTCATACTTTCCACCCCTTTGTTTTATGATAAATGTTATATTAATCTTAAACTAAATTGTGGTATTTGCTATATAAATCTTTGTGAAGTGGAAGAGATATATTCGACTGTGGTTGTACTGTTTCAAGCCCATTTTAAGACCTCATTCCATTAGTTTTCTCTTTCCAAGTAAGTATACTACTCCAAGAGGTTTTACTATTCTCTCTGCTATTTTCACTTTTGCTAATTGAGAAAAAAGCAGTATGGACTTTACATAATTTTGCTTGGGCTATCGTTGAATGGGATTCTGATGGGTGCAGGAGGGCAAGACATTTTTTAAACAAAGCTCAGGAGAGGGCAGAATCACATCAGCAGTAAGCGTTTTTTGCTAAACCTTTAAAAACATCCCCCCAATCAACTGGAATATGCTTACTGATGCTGAAATAATCCAATTACGAGAAGAGTTAGAGAGCTCTAGAAATCCGCTCTTTTTCTATGATGATGATCCCGATGGATTGTGTTCATTTTTGTTATTATACCGCATGCACCATGAAGGCAGGGGCGTTATCGTCAAAACTGCTCCTAAAATAACTCTCCAGTTCTTTCATAAAGTTGAAGAGAACACCCCCGATAAAATATTTGTGCTGGATGTTCCATTAATGGACCAAGAATTTGTAGATAAAGTAAAAGCACCCATATTCTGGATTGACCATCACCAGCCGCAAACTCTGCAGAAAGTGCACTATTTCAACCCCTGCATAAAACATCCTGAAGAATATACTCCTACCACTAGGTTAGCATATCAGCTTAGCGTTAATCCAAACGATTTGTGGCTCGCCACCATCGGCTGCTTGGGTGACTGGCACATGCCCGATTTCATGGACGAATTTGTCCAAAAGTATCCACATTTATTGCCAAAAAAAGTAGATTTAGAAGATGCAGTGTACACACAACCCATTGGTAAATTAGTCAGGATATTTTCGTTCCTGCTTAAAGGGCCGACATCAGATGTCAATAAATGTGTGAAAGTGCTCACCAGAATAAAAACTCCGGATGAGATCCTGCAGCAGACCACTTCGCCGGGAAAATACTTGTACAAGCACTTTGAAAAGGTGAACCAGAATTATACTCCTCTAATTGAAGAAGCTAAGAAAAAAGCTGGAAAAGATAAGTTGCTGCTGTTTTTTTATACCGAGCAGAAATGGTCATTCACTTCAGACTTAGCCAATGAACTATCTACCCTGTATCCGCAAAAAGTAATCTTGATTGCCCGGCAGAAAAGCGGAGAGATGAAATGCAGCCTGCGCTCCAGAAAGCCTATTTCCGGAGCGCTGGAAAAAGCATTAGTCGGAATCGATGGTTACGGCGGCGGACATCCGCTGGCTTGCGGAGCGGTTATCAAAGAACACGATTGGGAAAGATTCTTAGAACAGTTTAATGAAGGAATAAAGCTTATAAAGTGAGAAGTTTTCCTCTCTGGCTAAAATGTCGCTGTTTTCACAGATAGCAGTATTGGTACTTGCTCTAGCCGGAATATTATGTGGAATAGCGTTAAGCTACATTGCTCCGGAAGAATTAACCTTAGGAAAGAAATATTTTATCTGGCTTAAAAGAATACTGTGGTTAATCTTACTGGGGGTTATGAGTTATAGTTTAGTTCTAATCTTAAATTATACTTTACTAATTATTGGTGCAATACTGTTTGCAATATTATTAATACTCGATTTCATGAAAGAAAATAAATATTTTTACATATTAAATTACATTTTACTTATCGCCGCATACTTTTTACTTCCCTCTAACCAGCCCTTATTCGCTTCCGTAATTTTCCTATATGGGTTCCCCAGCGGAACTTTACTGAGAATGGAAATATCTCCGCCAAAATTACCATGAAACCCAAAGACCATAAAGAGAAGCAAACTCAGCCAGAATACACCCAGCAGGACCTAGAAGCAGCCATTAAAGATAAAGTCAGCCCGCTGCTAGAAGAAACCATGGAAAAGAGCTGGGGCATAACCATTCCTAAAATAGAAACCGACATAACCGACCAATTAAAGAATCCGCAATTAAATATTTACCTTCCTCCTAATTTAACTTTCTCCCGAGCCAAGAAACTGTTCAAAGCCGAATTCCTCAAGCGTGAATTGCGGCTGAATAAAGGAAATGTTTCTCAATTAGCAAAACTATTGGGAGTAAACCGCAGAAGCATCCATCGAGCCATGAAAGACTTGTCAGTCAAAAGAGAAACAGAAGCGCCTCTCTCTAAAGAAGAATACAATCAAAACTTAATCGGCCATACCATCCGTTCTACTTTAGACCAATACAAAAGCGTGCTTCACCCGGAAAAGATGGAAAAGATGTATCAGGAAGTTTCTACTTTATCCCGGAACATCGCGAAATTTCTGCCATTGGAAGAATTGACCTGGAAAGAAGCAGAACGCGAGTTTGAGAAGCAATTTTTAGTGCAGGCTTTAGGAGAAAGTGAGCATAACGTTCTCAAGACGGCGAAGAAGATAGCCATCCGGCCGGAGACGTTGTATCGGAAGATTAGGAAACTGGAGATAAAGTGAAAAGGGGATAAGAACACTTACGGCTTATACCTTTCAATCGTCCTGGGAAAAGCAATAGGGTCTTAAAACCCCCTTCTTATCTTTCCTCGCTGAATTTCCCATTTCCCTACTTGAGCAGAGCCGCCGGTTAAAATCCCTTCCGATCGATATTTCTCAATTGCCTTCTCGGTTTTCTTTACGCTTTCTATGAAATGTTTAGAGATGGGCTTTTTATTTCCGTTTACCGCTTTGGCGATGGCATTACAATATGATGAGTGGTTCTCGCTGAAGAAAATGACTGGAGCATAACCTTGCTCTATTAATAAAGAATTGAGTAATATTCTTCCCACTCTTCCGTTGCCATCCTCAAACGGATGAATCGCCTCAAAGCGCCAGTGCAACTCCAGTGCTAATCTGGGTGGATATATCTTTCGGTTCTTCTTTAGCCAAACCAATAGGCGCTTAATCTCTCTCTTTACTTCTTTGCTTGGCGTGGTAGCTGAATTGTTTACTACTACTTCGACTTGCTTATACTTCCCAGAAATCTCCGGATGGATATTCCAAAACAGCAGCTGATGAATTTTTTTAATACTCTTCTCATTCCATCGCATCTCCTTAGAGAGAGCAAAGTTTATCGCTTCAATGGAGTTTATGGTCTCTTTCTCTATTATCGTCTTTGGCTTAACTCTCCGCTCCATGATTTCTTCGATATCCGGCCTGGTTACTTTAGAGCCCTCGGCGCGGTTAGAATTAAGCATGAACAAAATATAAAATAATGATTTAAACAGTGAAAACTCTCGGCTGAATAATTCGTGGGTAAGCAACCGATGCCTGAATCTAGACTTTTCTACTGTTTCAATTCCGCCTGGGGGGAAGTATATTTTGTCCACTGCTCTCACATAAGCAACGGTTCGTCTAGCAATCTCTTCAAAATACTCCTGAAGCAGCTCTTTGATATTTAATGGTACCTCTGCCCCCAAATACCGGGTAAACGTTTCTCCTGCTTCTTTTAGAGGATATTCAAAGTAGTAATATTCCCTGTTTTTAATTAACTTTTTTTTAATATATTTCATTTATAGGAGTTAGTCTACTAATATTTAAATACTTTTCGGTTTTAAAATGCATATTTATTGTTATTAGGCGGTAAAAGTTAACTACTAATTCTTGATTTTTGGAGTATTTGGTTAACTTTTAATTTGATTGTTTTCTAAGCAATGCACCTAAAATCATAAAAATAAATAAGTCCCATTTACGGCTTATATCTTTCAATCGTCCGGGGAAAAGCAATGGCATCTTTAATCGTTTCTAATCCACAGATCCATCTTACAATCCTTTCCACTCCCATCCCAAACCCGCCATGGGGAACCGAGCCATATCTTCGTGTATCCAGATAGAATTCATACTGTTCCGGCTTTTCTCCCTGCTCGATAAGCCGCTCTTTTATCTTTTCGATATCATGCTCCCTCTGCGAACCGCCAATTATCTCTCCATGCCCTTCCGGAGCTAGGAAATCACAGCCTTGCACCGTGCGTGGGTCTTTGGCATCTTCCATCATGTAAAACGCTTTTACTTTCTTAGGATAATTAGTACAGATGATGGGCACGTCATAAAGAGTGCTCAATTTCTCTTCTTCAATCGTACGCAAATCTTTGCCCCATTCTATGTTCATATCGCATTTCTCTTTCAGAATCTTTAACGCATCAGTATAAGTCATGCGCACGAACGGCTTTTTTAGTGTAGGCTCAAGTTTTTTAGGATCCCTGCCCATGAGCTCCAAGTCAGCTTTATTCTTATCCAGTACTTTCTTAACAATAAACTTAATCAATTTCTCTCCATAATCTTGGATATTTTTGAACGTGCTCCACGCCAGTTCCATTTCGGCATGCCAATATTCTGTCAGATGGCGGGAAGTCTTGCTTTTCTCTGCCCGGAAACTGGGAGCGATGGTATAAATTTTTTCTAGTGCAAATATGGCTGGCTCAGCATACAACTGCCAACTCTGGGCTAAGAATACATCTTTTTGCCCAAAGTAATCTACTTTGAACAAATCACTGCCGCCTTCGCACTGCACCGCCTGAAATATCGGTGAATGGTATTCATAGAAGCCTTCTCCTTTGAAGAATTCATCTATGGCTTGGAAAATGGTGCTTCTGATTTTCAGCATGGCGGTCATTTTTCTGCTTCTCAGCCACAAATGGCGGTTATCAGCCAGAAATTCTATCGATTGGTCTTTAGCAATAGGATAATTCTCGCTCTTGCCGATTAATTTGTATTCTTTAACTTGAATTTCGTATCCTGTTGGTGCGCGCTTATCTTCTTTCAATTCTCCGATAATCTCCAACGAAGCTTCTATTTGGATATGGTCAATCTCATCCCAGGATTTCTCAAAGTGGGTTCGCTCCAGTACACACTGTTTTGAGCCAGAGGCATTGTGCCTCATTCCTTTTTTTGCTACATTATATGATCCACACAGTTCACACGTAATCATTATAATCACCTCAAAAGAGGAGAAAAAAGAGCTTATATTTAAAGATGACGTTTAGTAGACTTAATCTTCAGTTTAAACGGATACTATCTGTATTGAGGTATTAAACCAGGAATAAATATGAAGTTTACTTTAGGGCAAAAGGGAAGAGCCGAAAATTAATTTTAATCAAAAATGAAGCATATGGCAGTGTCTGATATAACGATACATTAATATACTAGTTACACTCTTCTTCTATCTCGGTGATACCTATGAGAAAAAGACGCAAATTAGATGTTTCTTGCCCAAACCCCTCTTGCCGGTTCTTGGGCAAGAAAGGGCTGAAGAACGTAGTTCGACGTGGAAAAAAAGCTAATGGGACAAAAAATTACACTTGTACTGCCTGCGGCAGGTGCTTTGTGCGAACAGTGAACACCATCTTTTATCGCAGTCGCATTAAGAAAAAAGAAGCCAAACAAATAGCCAACCACCTGGTTGAAAAAATTGGAATCCGTGGAATTGGCAGGGTAATGGAACGAAATAAAAATACCATTATGTTGTTTACCGACAAACTTGCATATCGCTGTAAGCAGGCAAATGAATTTTTTCTTAAAGATATTCAATTAAGCCCCATAGAAGTGGATGAAATCTGGACTTTCGTTAAAAAAAACAAAAGAAAATTAGACAAGAAGACTATCCGAACTATCCAGAGGGTGACTGCTATGCGTACATCGCCATAAAGAGAGACACCACACTCCACCTTGCTCATTCCGTCGGCAAGCGTATTGATATGATTGCCGACCATATCATCTGGAAGCTCTCCCAAATTCTTTCTCCGCCTACTTTTCGAGACCCGTTGGAGATTTATACTGATGGGAACCCACAGTATCTTCCTGCTTTGCTTACTTATCACCGACAAGATTGTATTATCTATGGTCGTGTGATTAAACATAAAAGAAATGGAAGATTAATCTGGAGAAGGAAAGAACAAGTATTGCGAAGCCCGAAGTGGGAAGAAATTGATACCAACACTATCGAAAATTATAATGGAATCCTACGTGAGAGAATTTCTCGTTTGGTAAGAAGAAGCAAATGCTTCTCGAAAAGGAGACTTCGCTATGAAGAACGCCATTTGGATATTTTTCAAGGATACAATAATTTCATGAAAAATGAAGATGGTAGAACACCGCTAATGAAAGAAGGAAAAATTACCAAAATATGGCAATGGAATGACTTCTTTATGTATCGTTAACTAACCATTGCCAAGCATATCAAGAAGTTTTTATTATAACTGGGGCGGAGGGAAAATGAGAAAATGCCCAATTTGTGAAAAAGGAGAACTTCAAAAAGTAGAAGATATCACTTTAGAGATTAGCGGATATGTATTTGTAGTAAAAGGAGAAAGATGCAATTACTGCCGGGAAGAACTGCCTTATGAAGAAGAAACAGAGAGAGTTGTTTCTGTCTCTCGAAAATTAGGAGTATGGCCAGAACCATTGAAATTGTATCGCCATTTATCCAAGAGCGGCGGGGGGCTTATTTTTAGGGTGCCCAGTGACATTGAACGGCAGATGAAATTGGATGAAAGCACGGAGATTTCTATCGCTAAGATTGGGAACAAAATGGTTATAGAGCAGGAAGGGTAAGTTCAATTAAAAATGAGCGGACCCGAGGGGATTTGAACCCCCGACCTACAGCTTTCGTCTTCCAATATTGGATTAGGGGGCTGCCGCGCTATTTGCCCTTTCTTTCAATCCAGGCTGCGCTACGGGTCCACTAAGCAGAGAAAAGAAGTATTATTTTTATAGGTTTTGTAAAGATTATTACGAGTTTAGTGAAGAAGTGAAAAATATTTTATTAAACTGAAACTACTATTTCTGCCTCTTCCGTTCCTCCCGATACTCTTCCACCACTTTTCCCAGCACATCTCCACGATTCAGCTTTTCTTGTATTACTGCAGGAGGAACCAGCGCAAAGTATTCATTCTCTTCTATAATATCTTCTGCAGAAAGTCTTACTGTAGGAAACTGAGCCGTGATGAATTTTCCCGGCTTCTGCGTAGAAGCGATAATTACTTCCTTGTTCTTCAGCTTAGATATTACCTGCTCAGAAAACACACTGGTATCTGCTACTAAAAGTATATTTTTATCCTCGATTGCCAGAACCTCATTTTTTCGCTCAAATTCTTCTTTGCTCAGGGAGTTCAGCTTTTTAAGCATCTGAAAACAAGTTGAATTCCCGATAAACCCAAACAATCCCATCACTTTGAGGTTCAGCTTAGTCATTAAATCGTTAGCCTGTTTCAACTCAGAATCTAACAGTTTTATTCGGTCTTCTTTAAACTTCAGCATGGCATCGACTCTTTGGTCAAAGTTATGTTTGCTCCTTCCCAGTTTTTTGTTTTCTTTTCCTATTTTGTTTAACTGATGGCTTAATTCGCCGATTTTCCGGGCAAAGAATGCATTTTTCGTCTGCTCTGTTTTTAGCTTGTCAAACAAGCGCATGAATTCACGCTTAGTAACCTGCTCTTCCTGAAGCACTTTCTGGATGGCTTTGTTCTCTTCAGTCGGCTTGGTAAGAATGTCTTTGATCAAATTAAAATTCAGCTCATCTTCTCTCATCGCCAATAAAGTAAACTCCTCTTTTAATTTGGTCAATCCATTTTCCAAGATGAAACGTTCAATCTTTTGCAGCCGGGGGAGTAATTCCTGATAGGCATACAAAGCTGCGGCTAAGGCATCGTGCTCATGCCCATTTTCTGCAATTTTCAGTTCTCTTTCTGCAATTAGCTTTCTCTTTTCTTCCCGCAGTAGGTCTGCCGGTGGAATTATTAGCTTAGTGCCCATCTTCCGCGAGAATTCTTCCACTAACGCCGGCACTTTCGCTTTATCGGTAGAAGTAATTACAGGAAGCGATACCCCCACAACTTTATCAATTATCTTGGACAAGGGCAGTTCTTTAGACGAAAATAAAGCGATTACTTTTCCAGTTAAATCCAGAACGGCGCAGGCGGTAGTAGTTCCGGGGTCTAATCCAATGATGGAAAGGGGTTTCATCTGTTTTAAGCAGAAAACAAGAGTGGTATTTAATACTTATCTTCCACCACAACAAACTTTATAATAGCTCTGCCCATTTAAGATAACATGCAATTAAATCGAACCTTCCCTTTACTCTTGGTAACTCTTCTACTCATTACTCTTCTACTCATTACGTTAGTCTCCGCCCAGCCCGGCACAGCTTACCATCTTAAGCTCTTAGCCATACAAGAAGTACCCCAAGGCTATGCTGGAAGTGATGCTGATTTATACTTGGAACTGAAAGAAGGCTCAGGTCGAGTATTCTTAGATACTTATCCTTTAACTAAGATGGATACTCAGATCAGCACCCGCTTTGCCAAAGAAATCGCCTGCAAGCATTATCACTTAGATTGCAGCAAATATGATTTTATTTACACCATTAAAGCAAAGTCTAATATCGTCGGCGGCCCTAGCGCGGGTGCAGCCATGGCAGCATTGACTGCTATTGCCGTAATGGACTTAGAATACGATGAAACAGTTGCTATCACCGGAACGATTAATTCTGGAGCAACTATTGGCCCGGTGGGTGGATTGAAAGAAAAAATTGAAGCAGCAAAAGCAGCTAACCTAAAGAAAGTCCTGCTGCCTAAAGGGACGGCAGTACAGAAGTTAATGCAGTTTCCATTAAAGCCGGTAACTAACACCAGCAACAATTCTACTACTCCATTTAACTTAATTGAATATGGAAAAAAGAATCTAAGCTTAGAAGTAATGGAGATCAGCGACTTGGATGAAGCCTTATTCCAACTTACTGGAAAGAGTTTCAACAGTAAACCAATCAATATTACTCGAGATGTAGAATACCAGAAAATCATGAAAGGGCTGCAGCAGCTGCTATGCGATAGAACCGATAAAATTGAATCAGAAATAAACCAATCCGGAGTTGAAATTGACGAGAAAGTTAGAGCAGATATCACCCTGAAAAAAGAAGCAGCGCAGAAGGCTATTGCTGCTGGAGATGATTATTCTGGAGCCAGTTTCTGCTTTGGGAATAATGTAGCATTGAAAAGCCAGTTCTTCCTCCAGAAAGAGGTGCGCATAAGTTATCTTAACACCGGATTTAATAATCTGGAGCAGAAAATTCAGGGATTAAATAAGGAATTAGCTGAAGAAAAGGTTGACACCATTGCTGATCTGCAGGCATTGATGATTGTTAAAGAAAGGCTTAATGATGTCCAACAGCAGATTGAACTATTTAACCAAGGACGAGAAACTAAACCTCTGGAAGAACTATACTATTATTTAGCTTATGCTGAAGAAAGATATTTCTCGGCATTATCATGGATGCAGTTCTTTTCCATGGAAGGGAAGAAATTTGTGATGAATGAGGAGCAGTTAAAGAATTCTTGCCTGGAAAAGGTCTCTGAAGCAGAAGAGCGTTATCAATATGCTACGATCTATTTAGGAGAAATCAGTATAAGTTATATCCAAGATAAAATTGATTCGGCCCGGAACGTATCGCAGAAAGAGCCGGAATTGTGTTTAATGGAAGCGGCCCAGGCGAAAGCCGAAGCCGATGCTATTCTTAGCTCTATGGGGGTTGGAATAGACAACGCTGAAGAATTTCTTGCTGGAAAGAGTAAAGCAGTAGAAAGAGTTATTGCGGAGAATAGCGCCGAGGGAATTTTTCCCATTTTAGGATATTCATACTATCAATACGCGCGCTCATTGCAGGAGCAGGATAAATACTTAGCCTTAGTGTATATGGAATACGCGTTAGAGATGAGTGATTTAAGCATATATTTCCCGGAAGAGAAAAGTGAAACTGCTTCCTTTGCTTCTTCGTTCACTATGGGAAAAGAATGGGGATGGATTGGAATGGGAATTATTATTGGAGTTTTGATTACGTCATTGGTCATATTTACGCATAAGACTTGGTTCTGCCCGGTGCCGAAGCTGAAGTATGTGAAAGGAAAGAAGTAATTTGTAGCTGATTCTTGGTATTTGATTATAAAAACCCCTGGGCAAACCACCGCTTGCGCAATGGCTTGCTTGGGGAAAAAGAGGTGATAGATGTTTACTACTTTAAAATAGCCCTTCCTTTATAAATCTTTTGGAACAATTAGTATTTTTTAGTAGTGAATGACTTGGATGCCGGCGAAACATTTAAAACTCTCCTCTTCTTAACCAATTAAAACGAGGTGATTTGAATGAAAAAATTAATTTTAGCACTATTTGTAATGATTATATTATCCAGCTTAGCTTTTGCTGATTTAAATGCAGACATCGCTGCCGTAAGCACAGAAATGGTCGGACAGGAATTACCCGGCTCTTTAGGAAGGTTCATGGGAAATGATAACATCAATGTTTACATCAAGATGGCTTCAGGAGAAGAGAAAGTATTAGGCATTTCTATCCAAAACAAAAAGATAAGTAAATTTGAAATAGGAGAATTAGCTCAGCCTTCATTGAAAGTACATCTCTCCGAAGAAACATTAAATGAGATATTCTATTCCAAAACTCCAATAGCAGCCATGAACCGAATTCTGAAAGAAGGCAAAGTAACTTATGAAGCAGTCGGCTTCAAAAACAAGATTAAATTTGGCATGGCCGTTCTATTTATTAAAATGTTCGGAGAAAAAGAAGTGGCTGGAGAAGGAAAAGTCGAACAAAAGAAAACCGAACCTAAAGTTGAGGTAAAAGAAGAGAAGAAAGAGGACAAAAAAGAAGAGATTAAACCAACTGAGGAAAAGAAAGAAACAGCAGAAGAAAAGAAAACAGAGCCTAATGTTGAAGTAAAAGAAGAGAAAAAAGAGGAAATTAAAGAAGAAAAAGTTGAAGAAATACCAGAAGAAATTGAAACCGCTGTCGAACCAACTACCCACGTTATTGAAGTCAAAAAAGAGGGATTCGTTCCTAATGCACTAACCATTAAAGTTGGCGATATGGTAGAATGGAAAGTAACCCGCTCCGGATATCTGCATTCAGCCATGATTCTTGGAACGCAGAATTGTGTGAAGCTCAAAAGTAAAGTCCTCAACACCGATGAATCATTTAAATGGACCTTTGATAAAGCGGAAAAATGCACATATATTGATGGAATAACCACTACTCAACTGGGTAAAGTGGTGGTGGAGGGTTAAAATGAAACTAGGCTTTTTTGAACTGGAAAAATGGGAAGAAGAAGTGATTAGGAAAGCTTTCCCTAACGACCAATTGGTGCTTTCTACCAAGAAATTTACGGCTAAAGAAGCTGAAAAGAACAAAGACTTAGATGCATTATCCACCTTCATCTATTCTCCGGTTGACGAGAAAGTACTTTCTAAGCTGCCTAAATTAAAACTTATTGCTACCCGCAGCACCGGCTTTGACCATATTGCTCTAGAAACCTGCAAAAAGAAAAAAATTATGGTGTGCAACGTTCCTTCTTATGGAGAAAATACTGTAGCTGAGCACACTTTTGCTTTGATCCTGGCGTTAAGCAGAAAAATAGTTGATTGCGTAGAAAGAACCAAACGTGGAAGTTTTGATTTGACCGGATTGCGTGGATTTGATTTGAAAGGAAAAACTTTGGGAGTGATGGGCAGCGGCAGGATTGGCCAGCATGTTATTCGTATGGCTAAAGGATTTGAGATGAATTTGTTAGTATTTGATGCTTTTCCCAATGCTCAATTAGCAACAGAGATGGGTTTTACTTATGTGAGCATGGCTGAGCTGCTGAAGAATTCAGATATAATAACTTTGCACGTGCCTTACAACGATAAAACACACCATTTGTTGAATAAGGATGCCTTTGTCAAAATAAAAAAAGGGGCATACCTAATAAACACTTCCCGTGGCGGAGTGGTAGATACAGATGCATTGGTGAAAGCGTTAAAATCTGGAAAACTAGCTGGTGCCGGATTGGATGTGCTGGAAGGAGAATGCGAGCTGCTGGAAGAAAGAGAATTGGTGAGCAAAGACTTTCCCCAAAAATGTGACTTAAAGACGTTAGTGGAAGACCATATTTTGTTAACTATGCCCAATGTAATTGTAACTCCGCACAACGCGTTCAATACCCATGAAGCGCTGATGCGGATATTGCAAACGACTTTAGACAGTATCAACGGATTTAAGCAGGATAGGTTGATTAATGTAGTGAAAATGTGAGTGTAGAGAAAAGTGTTATAACCCCCTTGAACCCTAAGTTTCTCCTCTCTTGTGGTTACATAACTTTAAATACTTCCTCCTCTTTTTACTTAATTCTGCCGGGCGCAGATAGTTCGGTTGTCCTGAAAAGGATGCCCGCATACTAGCCTCTGTCAGGTACTCGCCATTATTGCGGTGTCTGGACTATAACTCACTGCAAGTAACCTGTATCTGTTAAGCTTCCTATGCAGCGAAAGAGATCACCTTTAAAACAATACTTTAAGGTTAAGTTGATGTAGTATCTGTTTGAGGAACTCTCTCACCGAGTCCAGTTCGTCCGGTAGTATAATTATTTTTAAAAAGAGCGTGATAGGATATGGCAGTTAAAAGAAAGTTTAAGAAGTGGGTTAAGAAGAAAGTTGTTTTGAGAAGGTTCCCAAAGAAGAAAAGCCGCAAGCCCAGCAAAAAGGGCAAGCATTCTAAAGTTAAGAAGCTGATAAAGCTGGCCAAAGCAGGGAAGAAGAAAGGAAAGAAAAGAAGGTGAGTTTGTTTTTTAGTGATTTGTTTAGATTATAGAGGATATTCTATGCTTTGTAATCTGCTTTGGTTTGTTACTTTAAAATAGAAACTTTTAAAAAGTGGGCTTGCTCTAAAGATGAACATGCCCTTTAAGATAAAGATATTCACCGCTGACACCCTGGTGGAGCTGGAGGAAAAGACTAATCTTTTCTTGGAGCAGTGTCCCTTTGTCCCCATAATCGCTCCGGCAAGATATGGCCAGAGAAAGTGGTATGCTTCTGTAACTTACACTCATCTTGAAGGGAATGAAAGAGACACACTTACAGACGAAGAAAAGGAAACATATCAGCGGAATAATGTATCCTACTTGTATAAGATAACTCAAAATATGACTGAGGTTGCTTCTGCCCTAGGCCTAGAAGTCGGGGAAGTAAACCGGTATCTGATGAAAGCTAAAGCTAGCCGAGGAAATGGAGAGGAATAGTTGCGTTTTTGTCTCACTTTTCTCCGAACACCATTTTAGTTTATTTTCCAAGTGTGACATCTTTAACCACCTCCACTAATTTATCCTGTCCATAAAGGACAATTCCCGTTTTCATAGCCCTTAAAACAACTTTATCCGGCTTTTTTAAATTTTTGATTAGGTCTTCTGGGGTTTGTTTAAGAGGATGGATTTTTTTGATCAGCACTTCATTCTTTTTATCCAAGAGCTTATTGATATTTTTATTGTTTTCGGGTTTCAAGACTATCAATAAGTCAACATCATGAGCTTTTGTTTCAGATTTTAAAATAGAACCAAAGAGGATAAGTATCTCTGTTTCTGTGGAGAGTTCTTTAAATTCTGCTAACCACCTGCGGACTTTTTCTCTAGCTTCCTCCATCAGCAAGAGTTCCAGAGTTTTTTTTACGAAATCGTCTCCTAATTTAAGAGTATAAAATTCAGACTTGCCTAACTTCCGGCTTTTTAATAAACCGGATTTTGATAAGCGCTTAAAAGCTTTGTAGGCTCCAACTCTAGAAATCTTAACCTCTTTGGCAATGGAACTGGCATTATGATAATTAGTTAAGTCTTTGAATAGGCATAATAGGATTTCTTTATCTTTTTTGGCTATGTTAACCATAAGTTAGCATATGTTAACCATTAGTTTATAAATATTGCGGTGGATTGGCACCCCACTAGTTAAATGTGGGACAAGCAAGAACTTCTTCGATGGTTGTATTCTTTCACGAGATTTTCTACTTGTTTTCGGCTCTTGCCGAAACAGCCATATGTTACAAAGCCGTTGAGTTTTTTACTCCATTTGGATTTGTTAATCACTCCTGTTGTGGGCATATGACCATTCTTTCCAAGAAAGCGTTTGATGACCCCTTCAAACATCCTGCATCCATCAACCAAAACAAGTTTTACTTTTCCCCTATATCTCTTCAAACGCTCGAATAATCCTTCAAGCGTTTCCTCATCTCGCTTACCTACTTTTAGTGCAATAAAGAATTTATTTTTTGGATCGTAAGCAATCCAACCAAAGAATTCTCTACTTCCTTGAATCTTAATGTAAATTTCATCTATTTCAATGATTTCTGGAGTATAATCCTCATCATTTATCTTATACTCTTCAAACTTCTCAAAGTGCTCAATGCATTTGGATAAATTTAACCGGATTGTAGATTCAGTATGGTTTCTAAGTCCAACCATATTACCCATAGGATACCCTGTGAAAAAAAGATAAACATAATCGTACAAGTCCTTGTCATTAATCCTCATTCTGTAGCGTATAGTACCATACCGACTATTAAATGTTACGGTATTACATTTATTGTTATTACATTTCCAGCGTTGCACTCCATTCTTTTGAGTGCCGTGACGATGTGCTTTATGGTTACAAGAGGGGCAGTTCATTGTCTAATCAGGACGTAAACTTTTTTGCCGATGTGTTCTTTAGGACAGAGCACCTTTGCTCCGTTGCCGTGAGGTACAATTACCTTCTCAAAGAACCCCACTAATTTATCTTCTATTATTAGATTTTCCTGGTTTATCTTTATTTTTCTCATGTTGATACGTGTAGCAACAACTAATATATAAAGATTATTGTGCTCAAGAATACCACACTAAGTTAATGGGGTGCCC
>JACRPH010000029.1 GCA_016214025.1 Candidatus Woesearchaeota archaeon | reverse complement strand
TCCAAAGTAACTCCCCCTATGGCTTATCAAGCGATGGAAAAGCTCTTTTCCCATAAAATAACCACTCTCGTCGGAAAGAAAGTGAAGATTGATTTCAGGCACCCCTACGCTTATCGCTTCAAGCTGCTTTATGATGCAGAAAGGCTGATGATGCTCTCAAAGGAAGACCAAAACAAGGTTCAGCATATTTTCCAAGCTTTTAAGTCAGAATATCAGCAAGCTCTGCTTGGCCTGCTGGTCTTCGGAAGCACTGCCAGCGGGGAAAAAACTGAACAGAGTGATATCGATGTCCTCATTATCGTAAAAGAGAAGAAAGAAATTGATTACGACCGGAAAGGCTTACTTAACTTAGGAAAAATTAACCTAATTGAAAAGAGCCAATCGGAGTTGGAAGGAGATTACTTGTTAGCTCAAGACTTAGTGCTTAACGCTTTTATGCGGGGAATTATCATCCATGATAGCGGAATTCTCCGCAGATTCTTGTCTAAGCCGCTTCCCTCGCCCTCGGAAGAGGTTTTCTCTCAAAAAGAAGAATATTTGGAAAAGCTAAAGAAAAGGCTGCTGCTTCTGCTCAAAGATAATGATGCTCTCTCTTTGATGGTAGAATTTAGGGCTTACCTCGTAGAAAAATTCCGTTTGGAACTACTGCGACAGGGGGTTATATCTTCTTCCAAGCAGGACTTGCTGAAAAGAATGTCTAAGAGCGATAGAAAACTTTATTTACTCTATCAAAAACTGACTCCTAAAACTGTGAGGAAGTTATTTTTAAAACATGTGGGAGCGCGCTAAAGATAACTTGGAGCTGACCATCATTCCTGAGGAAGCAAAAGTCAAAGAATTTCTGGGAGAAGCAGAAGAGTTATTTCTGGAGACGGAAAAAGCAGTGGAAAAATTTAAGCTGAAGAAGTGATGGCTGGTTAAAGTGCGAAAAAAGTATCGTTTTCATTCGCTGGGAGACGGAATGATGATTTTTGGAAAAATGCGCATACCCTGTTCCAAAAAGTTTATAACCTAAGTGCTACTTCTAAGTAAAAAAGCAATTAATTTGGAGGTGGGTAAAATGGGAATTAATTTCGATGAGCTTAAGACAAAAGTGAATGATACGATTGCCCGGATGCGGGAAAAGTATGCTCAGCGCATTGATGATGCCTATGTGTTAAGACAGCAGGGTAAAGTAGCAGAAGGGATTAAAAAGGTAAGGGAACTTCAGGAATTAGTAGGAGTGGTTTCTTCCAAAACTGAATATGGACGAAGAGTCATGGATGGGGTTATTGCCTTAGCCCATCGGGAGCAAGGTAATCCTCAGGAAGGTGATAAAGAATCGTTGGAAACTCTGGCGAGTGCCTATTATTCCAGGCATTCTTTCTTAGCTCGGGCTTATCGCCGGCTGCGAGGGAAGCCCATTGTTTCTATCGACGAGGGGCTGAGTATTCTTCATGAAACGGTTTCTATGCTTCCCGGATATGTAGATAGATTACATCGTGAACTTAAAGAACAGGAAGGGGGCATGCGGGGACTTAAAACCGGACTAAGAGGAAATGTAGAGATGATAATTCAAGAAAAGCCCCAGCTGGCACAGGACAGAGAGGAGCTATACCAAAAAATAGAGCCGTTGAAAGCTCAATACCACGAGTTAGAGAGTGTTAGAGAGCAGAATTCTTCTCAAGGCCGGACTACTGAAGCACAAGTATTGTCTCAATTGGAGCAGTTGGAGTTATTGCTGGATCAAGCTCAAGAAGCATATACCGAGCTAGCCACACAAGAAAAGAGAGCGCAGAATAATGTGGATATGCTTAATTCTCAGATAAAAAAAGTAGATCAATACTTGATTTTGTTAAGTGGGACTAAAGAGATAGTCACTGATGCTACTAACTATGTTAATGTACAAGTGCCTTTTGTAAAAGGAGAAATCGAGTCGCAGAAAGCAGAGATACGTGCTTTAAGCGGTGTAAATGGGGTAATAGATTTCCTGGAAGGGCAGAAAGTAGTGTCGAGGGAGATAAATGCCAAGATAAAGAGTGCCAGCAGCTATCTCGCTCAGAAAGTTGAAGAAGTAAGAAAAAGGGATCTGGAAGCACCAAGCATTTATCCTCTGCTGCCGGCGCCGGAACCGAAAAAAAAGCTGATGGCAGAGTAAAGAAACATGAATCGTACTGAGGAGCATGAAGAAATTGAAAAGTTGTGCCGGAGGAATGCTCACGTTCCGTTTCAGGAGAAAGCCTATTCCTCTGGGCTAAGAGAAATACAGGAAGCTTTAGAAGCTTCACATCAACAGTATTTCTCTGCCGAACGGGAGAAGACTTTAGAGTCACTTAAGAAAGGGCTGGAATCCGTCTCCCAGGATGAGCGGGGATGGAAAGAGAAGGTTTCTTCTTTTTTCCGCAGCCGGGATGAGTTAGAGAGAACTAAAGAATTAGGTGAGCAATTGCTCTCCAAGAGGTCTCAGCTGCAGGAATTTGAAACTTTGGTAAAAGAGATCTATAATCAGGAAAGCAAGTTTCTGTATGTGATCGGAAGCAGTCTCAGGAAACTCTTGAGATTGAATGAAGCCTATACTCAGGAACTGAGCCATCTCGGAGAAGAAGTGAAAGAGCTTCAGCAGGTTTTGCCGCATCCGGAAATGATTTATGAGCGTTTGGAGCAGCTGATTGCGCAGAAAGAAGAAGCCGAGAAGAAAACGCTTTCTCCCGAAGACAGGCTTAGGATTAAGCAGGCGCTTCTGGATGCCGGTGAGGCGCGTTTCCAGGAGAGATGTGCATCTTATCTCCAATTGAGGCATGATGAGAAAATTGGGGAAAGCCTGATTACAGCCTATGCCCCTTTAGCCAGCTCTAATGAGGGAGCAGTAATTCTGCTGGACGAGCTAGTGGGATATTCCTGTAAGCAGGTAGCCGCAGTGCAGGCGGTATTAAACGTGTACCAGGCCGTAACCCATCAGCAGTTGTGTTATCTGACGGAAAGAAGCCTTTCTCCCCAGTTCATTGAAAAAGTTAATGCCTTAGCGGATCAAATTGCTGCGGTAGATAAACAAGCCGAGCAGAGAGTATTAGAGCAATTATTTGAAAGGGCGCCACGGGTAAAGCTGCTGGGGTCTTCGGATGAGATAGTTCCCGGAGTGGTAGAGGCTATCAGAACCGCAGAAGAAGGAAAAAAGTAAGTTGGTAGTGGTGGAGCAAGAGTTATGCCAAAAGACTTTTATGAAGAATACTTGGAGCAGCACACATTAGATGAAATACTGAAAATGAGTGAAAGCCGGAAAGTTATTCCTCAGCCTTCTTTTGGAGATAAGCCTTATGGAATTTTATTTGGGGATGATACCGTTTTAAAATATTTTGATTTGAAAGAAAAGAAAACTTACTCTTTAGTTAAAGCTTCCCACCATATTTATGGGATTTTAGCCGCAGAAGATGAAGTTTATTATGGGGAATGGGATGGCGGGGTTAAATCTTTATTTTTGGGTTTTGCATCTAAAAAGAGAGGAATTGTAAATGCTCTGCAAAAACAGGGAAAAAACATTTTAGATTCTGGCGATTATGGTTTAGTTAATACTTTAAATGGCGAAGTTTTGATTTCTCCACCGGAGATGATAAAGAGAAATATTGAATATATAGCATCTTTACCTTTCGACCCTCAGGGACACTTATTTGGATTAGTGGAGTATAAAGATAAAACTCACGGCTTAATAGAAATACCGGGAAATCGAGGGCAGTATTTCTTGGGAGAAGAAGTTTTGAAGTACGATGCCAACCATGATCTAATTATTCAAGCAATTATCTTTAATCATAGAAAACTCCTGGGAAGAAACGGAAAAGAATATCATTTTTCTGTGCTCAGCTGTGTTAATTCAAATTATTTGGATTTGAACGGAGAGAAGATTAGCGGAAGTGAAGTTGGAAATTGGCATATATACAGAGTAGAGCTTTTCCGGCCCGTTTCTGATGATACGGTGGAAGTAGTTTATTCTGGAAGTGATTTATATCAAGTCATTAAAGCAAAAATTAATTTAAAAAGCAGAGAGGTCATGGAAAAAGAAGTTTTAGTTGGTAGTTTGGGTAGTCGGGTTAATGCTTTAGGACCAGTTAGAAGTTATCCTCTGCATCAGAAATTAATTAGGAAAGAGAAGAAACATGCCTAAAGACTTTTACGAAGAATATCTGGAAACGCATACGTTAGATGAGATACTGAGAACTATATCTCCAGCTAGCTCTAATTTAATCACCGATAGATATATCTTAATGCCCAAAGCCAGTACTTATGCTTTAGGCTTGCATACTTTGCAGGAAGCTTGTGTAGCTGAAAGAAACCAACACCAGCCGCAGCTCATTCTTCCTGACCAACGAAAAGTATACCGCGCCAACACTTTCTTAGAAAATATTCTGGCCAGAATGAATGATTGGGATACCCTGCGCGATTCTAACGGAAAAGAACGAACTTTGGAAGATAGAAAACGATACTTCACTACTTGGCTGGATTCCAGCTGCGGCGTTGCTTACAACAGCAAAAGCACCAAATTGAAGCTAAATCTGCAATGCCAGGAATTGATGGGCATAGCCAAAGATTTTAATGAAGCTTTCCTGTCGGTAGATTATGCTTCATTTGCTGGTGATGTAACTTTGGATAGCAGCAGCCAGAATTTTGTTCGTGATGCCTGGCTGGCTTTATTGGAAGAAAAGACAGATGTTTATCAGAGTTATCTGGGTGTTTTAAAAGCCATTACTGGACGAGATATTATTCCTGGTTTTTGGAAAGGACAAAATACAGAAAAAGACGAATTGCGGGCGGTCTTTGTCAGTTACCTTGACTACGTCTCCTATGCGGGTGGCGGCAAGGACCTCTACGATGTCGGCCGTTTCCTCCGTCGTAGCCCCTAGTTAGGTGCGCGAAGCGCGCGCATGAAAAAGTGAAAATAAAATACATAACTGATGAAAAATGGATAACACTAGGGATTATTAGAAAAGAGTAAATCACATGCCTAAAGACGTCTATGAAGAATACCTGGAGCAGCATACGCTGGAGGAAATACTAAGAACTGCGCCTCCTCTTCCTAAAGAAGAATCCAAAGAATCCACACCAGTTTCTCTCCCACCACAGAAGCCTCTCCTCAGCCCCCACTTGTATGGGCTCCTCTATGTTGATACTAGGGAGCTTGATAATAATCGCAGCCTTGGTGTTGATGACAGAAAGCGTTATATTTTAAGATACGTGAATCTGGAATGGCAGGTAATCTATGAAGCAGCCAGATCCCCCTTTCCCATTGAATCAATTTTAGCTTCCGACGGAGGACTATATTATGGGGTAAACCGAAATAGCGGTGGAATAGTAAATGTATTAAGCCAAACCGTTGACCCGTTGGATAATGAAGGGGGATCTGCTTTAGGAGAATGGGAAGGGAGATTGCTGGTAGGCCGGAATTCTGACTTGTTTGACGCCACTAACCACCAACAGATGATATACTTTGGACTGGACAATCATATCAGTTCCATTCAGACGGGATTAGCGCCGAACCCGTTTCTAACCATTAATGTCCCTTCAGCGTTTTTTTATCCCATTGTCATGACGTACCACGGTGAATTAAGAGAAGTTATACCCGCAGACGGTAGCTATCGCGTAGGAAAGCCGCTGTTGAGCTATGGAGTAAGTCATCTCCAAGCTCCGTCTAAAGTGCTCCTGGTTCCGTGGGGAACCTTTAAAGGAAAAACTCAGCAGGAATATCCTTTCTCAGTTATAGACTGCATCAAAAGAAAATATCTGCGGCTAAATGGGGAGAGAATTACCGGCACCACTTTAGAACAAAAGAACACTAACGTAACCCAATTAAAGCTGATCCATTGCTCTAAAGATGAAGGTACGGCAGAAATCCTCTATGGTGCAGAACCCCCTGATGAAACCTGCTATGCAAAGATTGATTTACTAAGAAGGAACATACTAATGGAAGAGAGCATACCGCTCGTACGCCATTCTCCAATCTATGTTTTGGAACCGGTAACTTCACTTTCCTTACACCAAACATTGATGGAGAGGATTGGACAGGAGATGATTAAACAAAATGCCTAAAGACGTCTATGAAGAATATCTGGAAACGCACACTTTAGATGAGATTTTGGAAGGAAAGAAGCCTCGTCCAGAAGCCCAAGTTCAGCCAGATGCTCATCGTAGTGAGAATAAAGGGATTTATGGGGTGCTGTTTAGCGATAAAACTTCTCTTCTGAAGTATCTGAACTTGGATAACGGTAAAATACTTTACCTTCTGGAGCCGGAAATACCACTTAAAGTTCTGTTAGCTACAGAGGAAGAAGTGTACTATGGAGAAGTTTCGCCTGATAACCAGACGAGTAGGGTTTGTTCTCTTATGGGTAGAGCAACATATAAACTGAACAACATGGTACATACTCTCTTGAGATATAATGACCGGTTAATGGCTGCTTATGCTTACGGTGTGATTGACTTAAGTGGAAAAGAGCCTTTCTACTATTTATCTCCAGAAGAAGGAATGAGAGGAACAATGGGGCTGTCCTCTCTTCATGTAGACCCTCATGATAACTTATATGCTTTGGTTCCAACATTCCCAACTTTTTTTCATGTTTTTAAGGGATTAGAGTATCAATTGAGAGAAGTTAGCATGTTGGAAGAGCAGGTCAGTTTGGGCAAAACATCTATACTTGAACTTCATTCCAATTACAGGCGACCAAAATTAATGCTTATCCCTGCTGGAACTACCCTCGGAAAAAACAAAAAAACTTATGGCTTTTCAGTTTTAGAGTGTGCTGGAAAGCACCAATGGCTTAACCAGCAGCCCCTGATTGGAGTGGCAAGATGTGATGATGATTGGCTCCACGACTTCCGGCTGATAGCCTGTACTGACAAAACCGCAGAAATAATCTATTCCTGTGGCCCTCAAATATTACAGGTAGAGCTCGGGCTGGAGCGTAAAGAGGTAAAAGAAAGGAAAGTTATGGTGGATCAGCTGCATTATCCTGCGTACATCGTAGAGCCAGTTATAGATATTCGTCTACATCATAAACTAGTTGAGCGAGGGAAACAAAATGCCTAAAGACGTCTATGAAGAATACCTGGAAACGCATACCTTAGATGAAATACTGAAAGGGGAGACAGATAAACCCGCTGCTAATCTTATCGCGCCAACTAATCCTATAGTACCAACCAACCTCTCTTCAGCAGAATCTAAACTTTACGGCGTCTTGTTCAGCGATAGGACTCTTATGCTGAAATATTTTGATTTAGAGAGCAAGAAAATACAACTGCTGGCAGAAAGCTCTGAATCGATTTCTTCACTTTTAGCTACAGATGATGAAGTTTATTTCGGCACCACTCTCCCCGCCAGCGTTACTGCCCTTTTTAGGGCTTCTACCCAACGGTATCCAGATGTATTGGTTGGCATGCACCATTGGCAGGGGCGGCTCTTAGTCTATGGAACAATGGGTATAATTGATGCACAGAAGAATCTCGACTTGATTCCAGAGGCGCAGTTTCCCAAGAAGTTCGAACAGGTTTCTTCTTTACACACCGATTCTGAGGGCAACCTGCTGGCGCTATTGTGGTTGAAGCGGGGTAGCTTCTTTTCAGGAGGAGAATATTATCTCGGTGAGCTTAGGCAAATAAACGGGAGTGAGGGAGATTATCGCTTTGGTAAGAAAGTTCTAAAGAAAGACTATTTTGCATATTCAATTGAAAGAATGCCCAAGATAGAGATTCTTCCCACCGGAAAGCCTCTAGGTGTTGGTGGAGAAAGCTCTGCTCCTTCCAGGTTGAGCTACTCTTATTACAATTACACCAGGTTATGTTTAGATGACCAATCGGTCGCGGGCTTAAGAGATGAAATTAGTTGCTTTAAATTATTCCGATGTACTGAGAGAGAGGCAGAAATCCTCTATTCTGCATCTGCTGAACAAGCCCATCAGCTCCTCACCGCCAAGATTGATATAAAAAAGAAGGTAGTATTGGATAGAGAAGTAGTGATGGACAAGCTTCTGCATCCGGCTCATGTTCTGGTGCCTGTAACCCATTACCCACTTCATCAGAAACTGCTGGAGAGGGGACACCAACATGAATATAATCCTATATGAAGAGCGCTTGCAGAAGCCACTTTTCCTTAACCTGCTTTAATCTCTATCCCTTCTGTCTCAATCTCATGAAAAATTAGTTCTTGGAAATAATATTATCTTTGGCAGTTTTTAGGTCAGCATTAGCCTGCTCTAACCATTCTTTCACTTCTGTTTTCTCATTGTATTCTGATAACACTCGTTTTTTTTGTCCTGACCGAGAGAAGCAGAAGCTGGGTAGTCAAGTGGGATTACATTCATGAACTGAGAGAAATATTCATGGGGATAAATTCATTTTCTTTAGGAGGAGCATTTTGTTTGTGTTTGTTGTCGGGTAATATTTGCTTTATGCCGAGCGATATCTCGCAACTGGAGCATTTCATCGCTAGGAATATATGCCTCCTGAAGATATCCTATGCGGAGTAAATTTGCCAAGAAAAAGATTAGGACAAATTCTCCATTGAAATAACAAACATTTTATATAATTCCCCCCTAAATTTCAGCACACATGCCCACCCTTACCTTCCACACCCTTTCTTTTGCACTAGAGCCAGCTGCTCTAAAAGTAACTCTGCTGAATCAATTTGTAACCAAAATCCCTCTTTCTGATTTAACTCGAATTGGTGAGTTCCAGCTAAACAACGCTCACACTTTAGAATTCAAAACCTCCTCCAACAAGAAATCTGAACTAAATGACAAAAAAGCAGAATTACAATTCTTCGGCCTGCTAGCCAAGGCTTTTGAAACCCTCACCAACTCTATCAACGGAAATAAAGCCGTTTACATCCATCGGAACTCCGGAATTCCTTTAATCGGAAGCGTAGAATTCGGCCTCGTTTACCGCAATAGCTCCCTAATCGAAATAAAACCGGTAACTTCCTGCAACTTAAACTGCATCTATTGCTCCGTAGGAGAAGGCAAATCTTCCCAGAAAATTGATTTTGTGGTAGAGAAAGATTATTTAGTAGAAGAACTGGAAGAATTGCTCAAATTTGTGGCTGAACCGGTAGAAGTGCATATCGGAGTACAAGGAGAGCCGTTTTTGTATGGAGATTTACTTCCGTTAATTGAAGATTTGCAGAGGAATCCGCAGATAACTCTAATCTCAATGGATACGAATTTTACGTTGGTGGGAAAGAATACTATTGAACAATTGTCGCGGTTCTCCAAATTGCAATTAAACATCTCTCTGGATGCGCTGGATGAAAAACTGGCCGAAGTGTTAGCTGGCTGTTCATACAACCTTAAACATGTGCAGGAGATGATTAAATATGCGGCCAAGAAAGGAATCAAGTTGTTGATAGCTCCAGTCTTGGTTCCAGGATACAACGAAAAAGAGCTGGAGAAGATTGTGCGCTGGGTGAAAGAGCTGAAGATGTCTCATGTGGCTCAGCGTCCTTTACTGGGAATCCAGAATTTCTTGAATTACAAAACCGGAAGAAATCCTGACCAGGCCTGGGATTGGGGGAAATTCTATGCTTTTATCTCAGAATTGGAGAAGAAAACAGGGATGGACTTAAAATTGTCTCCGGAGAAATTTGGCATACATAAAACCAAAGAACTGCCCCAGCCGTTTATTATTGATGATGTGGTTCGGGCAGTGTTAAAAGCCCCGGATAGGTTTCCGCACAGTTGTTTAGCCGCAGCGAAAGGAAGAATTATTTCCATTCCGGAGTGCGATTTCAGAGGAGAAAAGAAAGTTAAAGTAAAAATTACTAGGGATAAGCATAATTGTTTTGGAGGGAAAGTAGTATAAAAAAAAAGATGAAGGGGTCCAAAACGGGGGGTGAGGGTAGTAGAATAGGTTGGACCCCAATCAATGTGATTGGTAAACATCTATCGCCTCTTTTTCCCTACTTTTGTTAGTAAAACAGTATTGATATATAAATGTTACGTTTTTGTATACTGGTTGAGACTAAAATCGCTGATTTTAAGCTTATTTTTGGAAAAGGTGGTTTGGAAAGATAAACCCCCAGAAATAGCTTTAGGCTTGTTTGATCAATTGGTCTAAGCTGATTCTACGGCTTTGTTCCAAGCGCTCACGAAGAACTTTTAGCTTGCTAGCATCATGCGAACAGAAAGGTAATGCTATCTCAGATGTTCCAAACCGATGTGAGCGATAATTTGCAGCTGGAGAATAGTTTGCTTCAGCACACATCGCCTCCACTTTCTCCACATCTACTTTACATCTCACTCCAATGATTAGAGCATCATAAGGATGGCTGTCTGTCCTCCCACAGATAGAACAAGCTCCACGTACTTTATATTCTCTCATGGCTGTTACTGGTACAGAATTGTAATGTATTTCCATGTTATCATTCCTTTGTTGTAAGAGAGAATTAATGGCGTGTTTAAAATACTTGTCGAGCATTGAGCAGTAAGGAAAAGGAGAGAATAAAAACGTATGTTTTAAAAATAACCGTTGTTTTTTGGTTAATAAAGCGAGGTAGGGAAGCTAGGAGTACCCGATGAATCGGATAAATAAAGTTTATCTGATGCGGAAGGCTCATAACCCATAGATCGGAGGAAGCTGCTTGTTAACTCATGCTGCTGCCGAATTCAAAATCTGTGGAGTGTCTCCTGGATTGAAAGTCCTCCCCTCGCTATTTTTTTTGTTTTTAAAGATTAACTCCGACACTTGCGATTAATTCTTTTTCTAGAGAGTCCATTTTAGGGTTTATACCTCAATAATCTTACCTTTCTTGCCGACGTTGATAACTTTAGTCTTGCCGATGACTTCTTCAATCCCGCCGGATTCATGCACATGACCGCAGAGATGTATATCCGGCTTAAACTTTTCCAAAGCCTTCTGAACCCCTTCGCTTCCCGGGAACATTCCCAATCCAATCATGCTTCCTTCCGGATGCGTATGCGTAACCATAATCTTTTTCTTGGCATCTTTTATCTGCTCGAATCCCCGTTCCAAAGTTTGGAAGACGTCTTTCTCGCTCAACTGATGCAGTCCAATATTTCCATAACCACAGCCAACGATGCCAATATCCCCTTTTCTCATCACATAGCCATGCAGGTTTTTAGCTCCGTATTGCTCCACTAAGAAGCCCACATCGGCTAAGCCTTCATGATTCCCCGGCAGAATTCCAACTTCAATTCCCTTGGCTTTAAATGGGCCAACTAGGCCTTCTACGGAGTTATCTGAGCCGGCAAAGTCTCCTGCTAACAGCACTAAATCTACTTTATGCAGGGCAGCTTTCTCCGCCATCTCTTTGACTAAATGCTTGTCTCCGTGGATGTCGCTGAGGGCGAGGATTTTCATGATTTATCTTTATAATTAACCCTATTTATAAATGTTGCGGTTTTGTTATTTTAAAGTAGCAAAACAACTGAAAGGTTTATATCTTCATTCAACCCCACTTTATTTTACAAATTCTACACCATCAAACTTATCAAACTCTTTATCCCCGGTCAGAAATCTCATCCCTTCCATTTGTGCAATTCCATATCCCAAAGCATCAGTATAAGATATGTTTGCTCTAATATGCTTTAGTTTGAATTTAGCTGCGGTAAATAAATAATCATCTTTAATTGGGATTAATAAAGGTGCAAACCCATAAAAGACCTCTTTAACTGTATTTTCATCGTATTCTTTCAATAAGTTATACACCAGCTCATACAAGTTGAGAATAGAAGTGTAAAGCTCTCCAGTAAGGTATTTCTGGTAGAATTCATTCCCACGTATAATCTCTACCAGTGCATAAGTGTCACAGAAATATTTCACTTTGCCCACTCTCTTCTAAGCTCATCTTTCATTTTCTGGGGATCAATTTTCCAGCTTTTCAGCCTGCCGAAGAGATCCTGAAGCCTATTCTTCCTCTTAATTTCTATAATCACTTCTTCTCCTTCTTTCAGATGTTCTGTCTGAACAATCTCACTAGGAACAACTAATCCCAGCGAGCTTCCCCAGGTTCTAAGCTTGGTCTGCGTTATCATAGTAATTAATTATATATTATATCTAATATTTAAACTTTTCGGTTGAATTTAGGCTATTCTCAAAATTTCAAGACAAGATTACTCTTTCTCATACCTGCACTTAAAACATTCTTCAGATACATTTCCCTGCGGGGAAGAATAGAATTCCATCTTCAAAACTACTTCCCGGTCTAAATGAGGGCAAGCATGACTTATTTTTCCCGAAGTTAATCCGCAGGCACCATTGTACCAATAACAGGCATCCCTTTCTAGACAAATCTGAACTGCTTCAGCCAATTTTTCTTGGTTGCATTCCATTTTTAACTCCCCAAACATCTAAAAACACCTGAAAAATAAGCTCTCACATAAAAACATTTTCTATCTTTTCTTCAGCTTCAAATCCAGCACCAAATCTTCCAGCTTTCTTAACTCGTATTTCACTGTATCGACTTTCCGTCTAATTTCATTATCTCTGAAATCGAACTTGAGCAATTCTCCGTAAATCGTATCCACCAGAGCTTTAATTTTCACCACTTCAGAAACTTTGCCTTTCCCGGCGAGAAATACTGCTCTTCTAGTCAATTCTCCCGGTAGATCGCACAATCCCAAGATAAATAATTCAGCTTGCACTTTTAATTCAGCTAATTTTCCCGTCTTGACAAAAGTATAATACAATATCGCTTCCACATATTCTTGGATAGCAATCTTATAACTGCCTTCATAGGCCATCTTATCGCTGTGCTCAGCAATCTTTTCTAATTCTTTACGTTCTGTTTCTATTTCTTTAATTAATTCTGCTGCTTTATCCAGCTCATCCCGATGCACGGCATAGATTATCAGCTTGCTGAGCTTAAGCACATCGCGGCTTTTCTTTATCAGCCGTTCACGGGCTTCATCGTATTGGACGAATTGCTGTTGTAAATTAGTAAAGTTTACCATGCGGTTGAAGAATATAGGTTTATTTATAATATTTACGGGAATTAGTATTGGAGTAATGATTTATTGAATAAACTAAAATTTCCCTCAACCTTTCCAAAACATTTATAAAACAGGCACCTTCAACATCTAAACATAACTAACTGAGGTGCAACCAACATGGAAGATTATAATTCAAGACCGTTAGACACGCTTAATGCAGCAAGAAATAAGAACGTAATGGTAGATATGAAGAATGGCTACCGCTACACTGGAAAGCTTATTGCTTTTGATATACATGTCAATGTAGTATTGAACGACGCTGAAGAGTTCCAAAATGGCGAAGCTAAACGAAAACTAGGAACCGTATTCATCCGCGGCGACACTATAACCATAATCAACACGACATAAACAAAAATAAACTGGTGAACTAAAATGACTAAAGGAACTCCCAGTATGGGGAAAAAGTCGGGAAAGAAAAACCATATTAGATGCCGAAGATGCGGCAAGCCTGCTTATCACATCCGCAAGAAGAAGTGCGCTTCCTGCGGCTACGGTGCTAGTCCCAGAGCAAGGAAGTACGCCTGGAACAAGAAGACGCATTAATAGTTATTTTTATTTATCTCTTCTTCAAACCGCATTAATATTCACATCTTCAGCTTCATTCACTGTAGCATTTGTTACCTGGCCCGTTGGGTTAAAATAATTCTCACAATCTTGTCGAATCTGCTTTATCCCAATCCGGTTACAGATAGACGGATTGTTTGCTAACTTGGCCACTTTGATTAAACAGCCATCACGATATACCGGATTATTTCTTAGAGAACACAAGTCGGGATTTAAAGTCGCCTGAGCTATTTTAAAGATGCATGTGCTTCTTGCATCAGGATTCAGATAATCGCACAAAAGATGATTATTAGTAGCGATAGCCACTTTATTAAAACACCCTTCACGCTGCGGCTGGTCTGTGATTAAAGAACAGAGATTGCTCTGGTTGTTAGCTGCAGAAAGGTGAAAATAACAATTATCTTTCCAATAAGCATCTTTGATTTCGTCACATAATTTGGCATCATTAGTTAATTCAGCGAGCTGCTCCTGGCAATAACCTTTGGTTTGCTCTGATTGGATAAACGTGCATACTTTAACGTCTTTAGCCGCTTTGGCTAACTCTACAATACAAGATTCTTTAACGGATTTATCTTCAATAGCAGTACATTTCTTAGCGTCTAAATAGCAATTATCCTTAGCCGACCCGCTTAATGCGGAGCAGTCAGTAGAAGCAGTAATGTTCTGATTCTTACATGCAACCAGCAACAATACTGCTGCAAATACCATAAATAAGAGTGTTGTTTTAGTGGCTGATTTCATTTTAAGCGGTTAATTATTAACCCTATTTTAAGCTTTATGGAAGTATGTAATACTTCACTATTCTGAAGCGATTTAAGTATATTCCTGAGAATAGAAATCTTGTATTTGTTTAGCATCTTCAAAACCGCTATTGAATGGATTGGAAAGAGGGTGAAGATAATTCTTCTTGAATAATATGGACAAAAAAGATGGCGGTAGAAATTAAACCTTCTTCAGCTTCTCCATGTCTTCGTACTTCAGATGAATCTTCTTTCCCGAGCCTACTTCCTGCAACAGAACATCTTTGCCCAGAATCTTGAGCTGATATTTATCTCCTCTGTATTCAACTATGTCTCCTTTCTTGGTCCCAGCTCCACGGGAGAGAATAGTTAAGCGAGTAATTTCACCGCCATCTTTTTTCTCCAACACCTCTCTTACATTCCAGAAATCCAGCTTGACAAACTTTCGTGGCTCCAACTTCCGCTGTTTTAATTCCAATAATGCTAATTTAACATGCGTGCTTCCTTTAGGCACAGTAAATCCTGCTTCCATGCTCAGCGAGTTTAATTGCTTTAATGCCGCATC
>JACRPH010000028.1 GCA_016214025.1 Candidatus Woesearchaeota archaeon | reverse complement strand
TAGGAATAAAGAAGTTGGGGCAGAAAACATTGGGCAGTTTTGCTTATTAATCCGGCGAGCGCCCGTCATGCCGTCCGGTCTGTGACCGGCGGTAGGGCGCTCGCAACGTTTTGACGTTCCCTAATTTTGGGTGTATGGAAATAGAAAAACTAACTTATTGGAATCCCTGGTGGGAATCGCCTGCGACAATAGGCGAACTCTCCGGCAAGCTTAGGCTGAAATATAAACTGTTAGTTGATTCTATAAAGATTCGCGAAATTACAATTCTTACCGGGATTAGGCGCGCAGGCAAGAGCACTTTAATGTACCAGATGATTGCTGCTCTTCTTAATGCCAACGTAAACCCTAAACAGATTCTGTTTGTAAATTTAGAAGATAAGAAACTGGCTCAAGACACTTTAGATGATATCTACTTAACATATCGCGAAAAACTAAATCCCACTGAAAAAGCATATATTTTCTTTGATGAAGTTCACCGCCGAAATGAATGGGAAGCTTGGATTAGAAAGAAGTATGATACCAAAAGCAACGATAAATTTGTAATTTCGGGCTCATGCTCATACTTATTAAAAAAAGAATATTCTACTCTGTTAACCGGAAGAAATCTTACTTTTGAAGTATTTCCGCTAAGTTTTGAAGAGTGGTTAGGATTCAAAGAAATACTGTTAAACAAAAAAGACCTCCAGAAAGGGCTGATCTCAGAGAAAACAAAAATTAAGCTATTGAGATCCATGAACGAGTATCTATATGAAGGGGGCTTTCCGGAAGTTAGCTTCAAGCCAAAAGAGTATAAAATGCCCCTGTTGCAGCAATACTTTGATGATATATTATACAAAGATATTGTAGATAGATACAATCTAAATCCGCAGAAGACAAAAGACTTAGCTTTATTCTTTGCAACCAACTTTACGGGCATAATGTCGCTAAGAAACGTTCGTAATTCGCTTCAATTATCTTATGATACTACCACTAATTACTTAGCTTACTTCAAAGAAGCTTTTCTCTTCTTCACTTTAGACCACTTTTCGTATTCATTTAAAGAACAAAAAACTTTAGCATCCAAAGTATATTGCATAGATAATGGCCTAAGAAATGCGGTAAGCTTCAAATTTTCCAAAGACGAAGGAAAATTAGCTGAAAACTTAGTTTTGGTAGAACTTTTACGGAGAAAAACATCAGTATATTATTGGAAAAATAAGAACGAGGTTGACTTTGTGATTAAAAATTCCGATAATTCTTTAACCGCAATAAATGTATCCTATACAGATGAATTGGATGAGAGAGAGATAAAAGGGGCATTGGAGTTCAAAGAAAAGTATAAGCTCAGAATAAAAGAGTTGATTATTTTAAGCAAAAATACAGAACAAAAGATAAAAAGAATCAAAGTAGTACCATTATGGAAATGGCTGTTGGTGAGTTGAAAAAAAGAAAGAAAAAGCGAAATCTATTAGCAAAATTTACCTATTTCGATTGTTCCCTTACCTGCACCAGAATCATAACTAACAAATTTTAAATCCCAATTGTTAGTAAATAATATTTCTTTTTCTTCAGCTGCTGCGGTAATGGATGCACTTAATTTTTCCCCCACCGATACATAAAAGTCATCTTCTGCCACCATCTTAATGGTTATGGAATCAATTTTTGGATTGCTGCTATAGAGGGCGGGTTCACCTTTAATGGTTACGGTTGCCCCATTTATCTTCTCGTAATCTATCTCCATTTCAGTGCTATCAGGGATATCATTAGTCATATCATTATCTTTTAGCAAGAATAGTTTACCGGTACTAGATTTCATTACAATTTCTAAACCTTTTTCCGTAGTATATGGTGAGGCTTTAATTACGGTAAATTCTTCTCCCAAAAGTTTTATTTTAGAGTTTTCTAGGATGTTCGTAGTTGAGACTCCCGGGCCACTACTACCACCACCACCAGATACAGCTGCTCCGGTTATAGAACTTTCACTGTAAAGCAGAAGTGGTGCAGTAAAGGTTAAAGTATATTGGGCAAACTGCTGGCCGCTTTTAAGATAGAAAAAATTATCCTGTACATCGTTATCATTTTCTAAATAATCAATGTAGCTTGAAGTTTGATCATTGAAAACTAATTTTTGAGTGTATTGATTTCCTGCGACAGTTCCGTCTGCCAATAATATAGGTAAGTCTACTTTGGTTAATTCTGGTTTAACTGCAGACAATTTTTCTTGCTTGTTCAGGCTAAGGCTGATCTTTTCAGAAGTGCAAGTTTTTCCTTTCCCAGTAATTTGATCATAGCAGGCGGAATAACATTCTCGAGTGCAACCTATTTTTTTAGCAGATACCGCCTGACCAGCCAAAGCTCCTTCTTCTCCCGCTTCCTTTGGTGCACAACTCACCACAAAAAGTGCTATTACTAACAAACTCAACATCAATAATATTTTTTTCATTATTTCACCTCGTTTAAATTTTTTTTATTAAGAATATCGTCTCTATTTTTAAACTTGCGTTACCCCCCCCCGCGACGATTTGACTAAAACTGAAATAATCGAAAACAAAAAAGAAAGCCACCTACAACCCCAACAGCTTTTTCAATAAAATATTAATTCTTTTTGAATTTCTGTTTCGCCCCACTCTCCTTCTCCCGCTTATAGTAACTTATAGTAACTACCAGTTAAATAGTAGTTACTACCAGTAAGATTTATAAATCTGAACAAATTTAGCTTCAAAATGCTCTTTGACCTATTACCTAAAACCAAGAAAAAAGACCTTTTCGGAGTAGATTACGCTTTCCAAACTCTAGTCGATGCCATATCCGATGATTCTACTCGGATGGTCATAATTAAAGGGTTGCGCCGTGTTGGAAAAACCTCTTTAATGAATGTTGCTTTAAATGAAATACCCTTTGATGGTGTAAATATAGATGTTCGAGAAAGCCCTTATTATGACCAGCAAAGATTTTTCAGCTATCTAGTGGAAAAAATCCGGCGGAAAGTTAGCGAACCAATCATCAGTCAAATCTTAAAGAAAATATCCGGTGTCGGCATATCCTACAAAGACATATCTGCTCAACTGTTCTTCTCTAAACACGAAAATTTTCAATTCTTTTTTGAGAACCTGAACAAACAGCTTTTGAAAAACGATAAAAAAATCGTCCTTGCTTTTGATGAAGTCCAATTGCTGAAAGAAATTAAATTTGATTATATTTTGGCCAGCATTTTCGATAACTATCCGCAGATTAGGCTGGTTTTAACTGGTTCAGAAATTGGCCTACTGGAAAAGTTCATTGGAAAGTCAAATTACGATTCCCCTTTATATGGCCGGGCTTATTTGGAGATTGAACTGAAAAGAATGGTTCCAGAAGCTACGGAAAAATTTTTAGAGCAAGGATTTGCCCAAATCAATAAAAAAATATCTTTTGGGGAAGTGAGAGATGTTGTTGAACACTTGGATGGAATAATCGGCTGGATAACGCATTATGGCTGGTTAAGGCACGAAGGAACCCTCCACGAAGAAGCCCTTGAAAAAGTAAAAAGAGAGGGCCAAGAACTAGTTAAAAGAGAGATAAAACAATTCCTAAACAAAAGAAAAGCGAAATTAAAATATTTGCTGCTATTAAAGTTTTTAGCTAATGGAAATAATACTTGGACAGAACTTAAATATAATTTTGTCAAAGAAGATAAAAAAATAACTGACAATCAGCTTAATTTTTATCTTAAGGAACTGCTGGATTATGGTTTTATAGAAAAAATTTCAGAAAAATATTATTTGAGCGACCCAATCTTATTATTAGTTGCCAAACGCTAATGAACGATTTCATACTTTATTTCCAATAAAAATTAAATAAAAACAGAAAAAATCAAAATCACTTATCCCCAGAACCGCTCCATCCACTTCAGGATTCTATCCAACAGATTCTGCTGCTCTTCCAGCTTCTTTTCCAAGTCCAAGCATTTGAGGTTAGCACAGCTGTTGCTCTGGCACTCGTAATTGTTCTGGCAGCTTGCTCCTTCTCCCAGCTGAGGGCTCATCTTGCCTTCCCAGCTGCAGTAAGCGAAGTGCCCGCCTTCTTTTACTTTAGTGCCGATAGGCAGGCATTTTCCGGAGTAGCTGCATCCATTGGCACAAGAGTCGTCTACGGAAGGCTTCCACTTATTCTCATCGTAAGCAGGCAGAGGTTTGTCACTATCTTCATCTCCCAATTCTGGTTTAAACGGTGCAGTAGGTGCGGTAGGAACAGATATGGGGGGCTCTACTTTAAGCTCATCCATATCCCAAGGAGCTACAACACTATCTCCATTGTCCTGGAATAGCTTATCGCCCATCTTTTCTAAGTCTGGAGCTTCGTAAATAGTGTAATACTTATTCTCATCTTTCTGGTACCACAATAATTCCTGCGCATGGCTGGCGTATTTTTTAGCACAGCCTTCCGTGGCAGAGCAAGCTACAACTTTTTCTCCCTGAGCTTTACCTACCAATATGGGCACAAAAACATTAGTAATGTCAGTAGCTAAGTCGTCTAACTCTGTAGGTATGGGGGAGGCAGGATAAAAAGCCAGATACACTACTTTTTCCCCTTCTTTCAATCCCATCTCCGCGCGGTAAGAATAACCTTCTTTGGATTCAGTAGGAGAAACAATATTTACTTTAGACAACACTGCGGCTTCTACATCCACCAATTTCCATTTTCCATTTCCAATAGAGACATATTTAGCTACATCTCCTCGGGCTGAGATATCCTTGCTGCGGGGGAAAACATAGTAATTCAATGGCTCCACTTTGGTTGGCTCTTCGGGAGTTATAATTCCGGAAGGAGCTATAGAAGCCTGGTTGTTATCCTCATTACTCTCTGCAATCTCATTCAGAGGATCAACCTTGGCCTGGGCGGAAGCAGACACTAACTTTTCTTTAGTATCTAATCCAAAATACCCCCATCCCCAGGAGTAAATATCTACACAATTTCCTGGAGTTAGGGTAGGGACGTAAGTCAATATATTCTCTTTACCATTAGCAGTATATTTTATTTTAAATTCGGATACGCTCTTCTCTCCCAGATTGCACACTTTAGCTTTGAAGGCATTATCGCTGTGAGTTAAAGACATTACCGCCAAATCCACTTTCTTGGTAGGTTCTTTCTGAGCCTCACTAGCCGGTTTATCCTCTTCTGCGATAACATCTACATCCTGGAAAGGCGTACTTAAAGACTCAGCACAAGCATAGTCTTTACTATACTGCAAGAATTCATTGGTTTTAGTAAAATGAGTTTGGCATAATTGATTATCGGCAGTGCCAAAGTTCTTGTAAGGCGGGGCAGTCCATAACATAGAGCTCTTTTGCTCAGCGCCTTTCTTGGCGTTATCTAAAGTACGGAAGCCTTCAAAATAGACCATTTCGTCTTTCTCTACCTGGAAAACTACAGTAGGATCACTTCCCGTACCCGTATTTTTGGTTTGTGTATCAATTACTTTGAATGCATCTTTACTTTCTACTAGCTGTACTATATACATATTTACATAGGCACCTTCTAAATTCTTGGACTTACTATAATCCTTATGGTTGGGGTAGTCATTAACGCTCACTTTAAACGTAGCCGCTCCTGAATCAGCTACCCCGGCAGATGCTACTGCCATTAACATTAACAGGGCTACGAACACTAACCCGATACTCTTCTTAAGTGTGTTTTGTATGTTTTTCATTTTCAAATCCTCCACGATTTTAAGTTTTAGTTTAAGTTTGTTACTCATACTACCCTAAAAGCGAAACAAATATTAAAAGCTTGAGTGGGAAGAGTAAGCTTGAAACGCCAAAAGAGCTGCCCAAATAGAATAAAAACCCCAAAATACTGCCCAAAATAGGTTATTCCCCTAAAAAAAGCTTAGTCAGCTTAACCTCGACCATTTTGCCGTCTTTGTCCACCTCAACCAGCTTCTTCCGCTGTAAAGCTTCCAATACCCGGGCTAAAGAAGTACGGGGAATGTGGGTAGCATATCTTATTTTAGCTTGAGAGGTGTGGTTATGGTTCTCCAGCAGGAATTGGACTACGCTTTTCTCTTTGTCATTGAGGGTTTGAAGTATGACCTGGGTTTGTTTAGGAAGAACTCCGGTTTCGGACATCACCGGTATTTCTTCCAAACTCTCCAGAGCTGGTTTCGGTTTTCTTTTCCACTTCCATGATACTAGAAGAATTATAAAGAGGATTATTATCAGCACAATTGCGCCTAACAAATATATGCCCAGAGCGCTTCCGGCAACTTTCTTCTCCAGAACAATCTCCACGTTAGTAACCTCTCCTTTCTTAATCTCAAATTCCGCCGTTCCTACCGCTTCTCCGCTGGAAGCAATAAGCGAGCAGGTTCCAATAGGAGCATATTTGACCGAGAAAAATCCAATGCCATCCGTCTTTTCGGGATATTCAACCGTGATAGACGAGAAACACGCAAATGAGAGCTTGGCTTTAGGAATCAGATTTCCTTCCGTGTCTAGCACCTTGCCCTGAAGGTAGCCTACGGGAAATACCATAAAATTGGGGTTATTCTCTTCGGCAGGTATTTTCTTGCTTCCATAATAATCAATAGCCGGAGTGGAAGATGAATCAAGCAGCGCTACAAACGCATGCTCTCCGGGAATCTTAGGCACGGAAATGGAGGAGCCATTAAGCGTGTCTTTAAATAAAGCATCGCCAAAGGCTAGCGAGAGAAAGTATCCGTTGAAATCAGTATTATCCGGAGAAGTGAAAGTGATGGATAGAGTATCGGCAGCGGAAGCGAGGGTGACTAATAGAACTATAAATAGAGCAGATATGAGCAACCTCTTTTTCATATGGTTAGAAAACGAATACTTCTTTATAATGGTTTTTGTCAATTATCTCTTACTATAGTATAGTAAACTGCGTAACTTGCAGCACGTTTCCTTATCCTGTGCTTAAACACTTGTCGACGCAGTTTACGCTCGACAAGTCTCGCTATATCAAATACGTTTGATATACTATTAGATAACTGCGTACTAATGTGATATAACTTACGCAGTTATCTAAAAGTGACATTAGCTTTTGTACAAAATGTCACTTACTTATTAGGAGATGACATACTCTTTTGTATAAAAATTTATGTCATCGGGTATATATATTACTAGTCGTCTTTAACCTCAAGAACATATTCCAAAAAAAGAGTGTGAAAAATACAGTAAGTCGCCCTTTCTGGCTTGTTTAAAATTCCCCGCTTTAACAATTCTAGAATATACGGAGAAAGATAAGAACTTGTTTCTTTGGACCATTTTGTTGCTTCTTTTAACGTAAATTCATTCTTTTTAGAGTTGGTGCAGATGGCAATCAAAATTTCTTTAGCTTTTTTGCTCAAAGGGTGGAACATCGGAGAAAAGAAATCTTTGGCCAAATGGCTTTTTATTTTTAATGCGCTTCGTTCAATTAAGTTAGAATCGATTAAAGAATCCTCATCATTTAATGAATCAAAAAGGAGATAGCACATGGCTACAAAAACATAAGGGTGCCCCTCGCTCTTCCCCACCAGATAATTAACTGCTTCATCAGTGATATCTAGGTTTTCTGGGTTTAATTTTCGTTTAAGATACTCTTTCATCTCTTGCTGGCTTAACGACCTAAGCTTTTGGGCTGGAAAAAAACGGTTTAAAGGGGAAAAAGATTCAGACATTTTCTCTGGAAAATTGAGCTTGCCGGCCAACACCACCATATAATTCGCCTCGGAAGAGATTCTCTGAAACACCTCTCTAAGAAAAGTCAACGCCCCCGGAACTTTCTCCAGGGATTCGGCCTCATCAATTAGTAAAACAATAGCCTTAAAGTCGGGTTTGGATTCCTTCCAGAGTTTAGTTAACTTTTGCCGGAATAGTTCCTGTGCAACCTGCTTCTTTTCTAAAGTCAAGGTAAAATCATTCCAGCCCAAAGTTGGCTTAAATGCTTTGACCCATTCACCCAAACGCTCAAGTTTTTTTTTGCTTAAGATCTCACTTTTAATGTTCAAAGCAATGAAGTCGCATAAATCAATTATATCTTTAATATTGCTTTCATAATTTGATAATCTAACTACCAAGCAAGAATTTTCTTTAGCTACTTGTTCAAATTTCATCAGCAGAGATGTTTTCCCCATCCCCCGATTGCCGGTAACAGATAGGCTCATGGGAGAGTTGTGCATGGTTTGAACTAAATATTTCTCAAAAGTTATAATTTCTGGTTCACGGCCTACAAAAAAGTCTGGTCTGGCTGGCAATTGGGGGTTAAATGGATTAAATCTCATGATTCATCTAAGAAAAATAAGAAGTATATAAATTTTTCCATATTTTTTAGATTTCTTCTGTTTTTTTTTAAATAAGTGGCGCTGATCCTCCTGCCGTTCCCGAATTCAGCGATTATGCCATTATATTGATCATGGTGGTAACCATTGGCGGATTCTTGGTGATAAGAAGGAAAGAGAAGTAAGGTTTTTTCTTTCAGGAATTTGTTTCTTCTTTTTGTGTATTTGTTACTTTTCTATTTGAATTCCAATATCTTTTTAACTTACTTACAATTCTGATAAATCCATGCCTCCTGAAGAATATGTTCCTGAATTTAAAGACGAACCAGAACCAGTAGTAGAGCCAGTTAAGGCAGATAATACCCCTGAACCCTCGCTCACCCAGAAGCTAGAGGAATTAAAGCACGGAAAGAAGCCAGAGCTAAACTTAGACCAGCTCTTTCCTCACGAATCCATCCGCCGGGGACAGGATGAATTAATCCATGATTTGGATAAAGCTTGTGCCGAAAAGAAAGTTTTAATCGCCCATGCGCCCACGGGAATGGGAAAAACGGCGGCGGCTTTGTGCGTGGCATTAAAGCATGCACTGAAAGAAAATAAAGTTGTATTTTTTCTCACTAACCGGCATACCCAGCACCAGATAGCAGTAAATACACTAAAACAAATCCAGCACAAAACTAAACTGGAGCTGCCGTGCGTGGATTTAATCGGCAAACGCTGGATGTGCAACCAGGATGTAGCTAACCTGTTCGGGAATGAGTTTAACGAATACTGTAAAAGCGTGGTAGAGAAAGGAGAATGTGAATTTTACACCCATATCAGGCAGAAGAAGGAAGTTACCGTAGAAGCCAAACGCTGCTTAGGCAAATTGAAATTAAGAGGGCCCCTGCATAACGAAGAGCTGACCGCAGAATGCAACGCCCAAAACTTGTGCAGCTATGAGATGGCTCTGTTATTAGCCAAAGATGCCCGGATATTAATCGGTGATTACAATTATTTATTCAGCACTTATGCTGCCAAAACTGTACTGCAGAAGATGGACAAGGAAGTCCAGGACATTATTCTAATTCTGGATGAAGGGCATAATCTTCCAGGAAGAGTTACCGATATGCTGAGTAATATGCTAACCACGAATATGCTCAAGAACAGCATTTACGAAGCAAAAAAATTCCGGTTTAATGGGCTGTTAGGATGGCTGGCTGACTTAAATGCAGTATTAAATGAGCTGGCGCAGTTTTCTGAGCTGCACGAGCGCGAGAAGAAGGTAAGCAAAGAAGAATTTATATTTAAAGTACAGCAGAGATTAAATTATGATCAATTTCTGGAAGAGCTGGAATTTGCCGCGGATGAAGTGAGAAAAAAAAGACATAAGAGTTATCTGGGAGGAGTCCATAGTTTTCTAGATATGTGGAAGAATGGGGAAGAGCAGGGATTTGTGCGGTATATCTCCCAACGAAGAGGAAGATTTGGAGAAGTTATCGGTCTAAATTATTCCTGCCTCGACCCCAGCCTAGTAACCCGAGACGTATTTAACAATATCCATGCCGGAATCATAATGAGCGGAACCCTAAAGCCTACGCACATGTACAAGAATGTGCTGGGGATTGATTCGGGGATTGAAAAAGAATATGTATCTCCGTTTCCATCGGAGAATAAATTATCCATAATCATCCCGGAGACGTCTACTAAGTATACAATGAGGAACGAAACCATGTTTAAGAAGATAGCAGAGAAGTGTTCGGAGTTATGTGGGTTAATTCCCGGAAACCTGGCTCTGTTCTTCCCGTCGTATGAACTAAGAGATAATATTGCCAAGTTTATCATTACTCCGAAAAAGCTGTTCTGGGAGAAAAGTGAGATGAATAAAGAAGAAAAAGATGTATTTTTAGAACTGTTCAAAGCAGAGAAAAATGCCGGAGGAGTGCTACTAGGAGTAGCCGGAGCAAACTTTGCCGAGGGAATTGACTTGCCGGGAGATTTATTGAACGGCGTAGTGGTAGTGGGACTGCCATTAGCCAAGCCGGATTTATTCACCCGGGAAATTATCAATTATTACGACCAGAAATTTGGCCGGGGATGGAATTACGGCTACATTTATCCGGCGATGAATAAGTGCTTCCAATCAGCAGGAAGATGTATCCGAAGTGAGACCGATAAAGGTGTGGTTATTTATCTTGACGATAGGTTCGTAGGAGAGCAGTATTACTGCTGTTTTTCCCGCGAGGGGCTGAGGGTTAGCAAGGATTACAAGAGACTGTTGAGGGAGTTTTTTAATTCTACGCCACTTTAAATCCGTTAAGCACTTTCCTTTCTGGTTGTAATAAAACTACTTCCTTGTTTTCCAATACTACCCCTAAGACTAAACATTCTGAGATGAAATTAGCCACTTGCTTAGGAGAAAAGTTGGTAACCGCAATGATTTGTTTTCCGATTAATTTTTCTTGGGGGTAGAGGTTAGTTATTTGTGCGCTGGATTTTTTTAGTCCAATTTCTTTTCCGAAGTCTATTGTTAGCTTGTAAGCAGGATTCTTAGCATTAGGGAAGTCTTCTACATTAATGATTGTACCAACATGCATTTCTACTTTTTCAAAATCATTCCAGGTGAGCATGATGCTTGAATAACTCACGACAATAAAAATCTTCCCAAAAACTTTCACCGTCTTTTGTATGGGTAAAATAGGTTATACTTAAATTTGCTTAACTATCTGTCCCATTTTTGGGGCGCACTCCATACATTCGAGGTAGCAGAGGTTGCCTCAGCTTAGGAAAGTTTCTGGAAGGACTTAAGAGAACTTTACATTATACTGCTTATTCTTAACCAACCGAATAGAATTGAGCTGTCTGATATCGTCAAACTTGTATTCATATAATCTAAAAGAATCTTCTCCTTTGTTAATAACCCTGACAATAAATAAGAAATATATCTTGTAATCTTTTGGGATAATTCCCGCTTTCTGAAAATTATCAAAATATATCATAGTTGAGTGAACTTGCCTTATCTCAAAATCATCATGCTCCACATTTTTTGCTTCAACACAAATGATAGAATCGTCCGTTTCGTAGAATCCATCTATTTCTATTTGCAATTTGTCTGCGTGGAGCGTGTCTCCATTAAACTCTAAATCAAACGACGTTTTACTTCTTCTAGCAGTATGAACAAATAACTCTTTTTTGACGTCTCCAAAAACAAAATCATGGATTATCTTGGTATTAAAAACGTCAGAAACTGTTGAAGCTTCGCTTTTTCCAATTTTGTTGAATATGCTATTCTTACACGACCAATCCACCATTTTTTTAACTGGTTCAAATGTATGATAACCTTCTCCTTTTACGAAAGCATGTTTACCTTTACCTAAATGGATGATAAAATACTCTTTCTCCCTCAATATAGGGGGCAATAAATCTTTACTATCATATTTAACTGCATCAAATTGGTTGGAGAAACCTACTTTTAGAGGTTTTGTTGTTCTAATCTTCTATTAATTATGTTAAGATACTTAGCTTCTTTTTCAATACCTATAGAATTTCTTCCTAATCTTTTAGCAACAACTGAAGTAGTTCCAGAACCAACAAAAGGGTCTAAAACCGTTTCTCCCGGTTTAGTACAAGCTAAAATAACTCTTCTCAACAATTCCTCTGGCTTTTGTGTAGGATGTTCCCCAGCCCATTTCTCTTTTTTTGGAGTTAATGCAATACTCCAAACATTTCTTGTTTGTTTTCCTTTTGGATTGATATTATCAAAAATCAAATTCTTAGTATCTTCGTAATTAAAAGTCCATTTTTGATTATTGCCATTTTTAGATGCCCATATCAAATGCTCAGTAGACTCCGTAAACATTCTACAAGTGATATTAGGTTGAGCGTTAGGCTTAAACCATACAATTGAATTATTTATCTTTACATCCTCAATTTGTTGCAAGATAAACCCTACCTGATAAATATTATGGAAACTTCCACAGATCCATAAACTACCCCCATGTTTTAAAACACGTAAAGCTTCTTTTATCCATTCTTTATTGAATTTATAATAGCCATCCTTCGAAAACATATCCCATTCTTCCTGCATTGTAACGTGTTTTGAGTACTTCCATCCAAGTCCGTTTTTTTTGGACAGGTTATAAGGTGGGTCAGCGAAAATTAGTTCTATAGATTCTGTCGGAATTTTTTTTAATTCTTCTATTGCATCTCCTATTATTATTTTATGAGTTGTTTTCATTGTAATTTTTCAGTTAATTCGAACAATTTTTTATCAAAAAGGTTATAATTCAAAATTTGATCACCAAAGTAAGTGTACAAGTGAATTAATCTGGAATGTCCATCACAAGTCAGCCAATAATTTCCATCTGTAATCCATAAAAAGATATAATTATCAGATAATTTTTCAATATCTTGTTTTAAATCTACATATTCTCCTTGATTAATTCCTATTTTGGTGCCAGAAGTAGAATAAAAATTTGTTTCGATGAGTATTTTTGGTTTTAAATTATAAATAATAATAAAATCAAACTTTTTTAATTTGTTATCTTTTCTTTTACTTATCCCGTCTAAATATTTCTCGGTCACATAAATAATTTGATTAGCATACTTTTCTAATTGAGGATTAGTTAATTTTCGAGGTAATTTCTTTATTCCCAATTCATTAAAAATATCATCGACATTAATTAGTTTGTGTTTTTCTAAAATGTTTTTTATTTTTATGTTACCAAATTTTCCATGGAGGGATTTGGTATCAATACCCATTCTCTTATTTAAAAGAAATTCTTTAATATCTATTCCTTTTAAGATATTATTTAACTTTAAATTACCCATTAAATATTTAGCAGTTCTTTCAGATACATCTTTAAATGCCTCTTTTGATAACCTATTATGTAATAGTTCCACTTTGGCTACACTATCTGAAACATACCTAGAAACAACACTTTTGAATATCCAGATGAATGAATCAAATAAAACCTCATTGTCATTGATTACATTAATTAAATTGTTAGAATCAACTTCAATTTTATTCCTCTTTAATTCCGAGATATACTTTTTATAGAAATATTCATCATCTTCTAGGTTTTTTATTAAATATTTTTTTAAGATGTTTTTGTTCGCATTGTTTAATAAGGCCACATCAAATAAAAAATGAGTTAGCTGAGTATTTGTAAATCTTGTTAGTTGAAAAATCTCTTGAAATAGATCAAATGATTTTGGATGTGTTCTCAGAAAATTACTCAATGCGATTACATCCCAATTAGTTTTAACCTCTAGTTTGCTAATCTCCGGTGAATATTTTTCTAGTTCAAAGTGTGGTTTTTTAAATTCATCTAGCAAAAATTCGTAGAAATGAATATTAGAAGCAAATTCCACATATTTTTGATTATAATCGTTTACCATCGTAAGATTGGGTTAATTTTTTTACCTCTTTCAGAACATTTTCCCCTTTAGGAGTTAATTCATAGAACCTTCCAAATGATTCCTTTGGGTTAAGACATTTAATTAGGTTTTTCTGTTTTAATTCTCTTAGTACTCTCGTAACATGGGTAATTCTCAGGTCTAAAGTTTTGGCTATTTGAGATGGTCTTTGAGGCTTAGAAAGTTCAAAAAATACTTTCTTTCGATAACCACTTCTGATAATAAACGCATTTAAATCCCATTCCATATTTATATCACTGATGTAACCTAATTAATATAGATATATGACCAAATTATGACCAAAGATTTAAATAGGTCATGACATTAAGGGCATTAAATGAATAAGAAATTATATGTCGTTGGAGGTATTAGAGAAGAAGATTGGGATAAAATATTTTCCTGTATTAAATTTGCTGCATTGTTTGCAGATGATAAGCTTAATCTTGATGACCTCAAAATATTAAAGAACATTAAAATCAGAGATTTGGACATTAATAAGAATTTAAAGAGAGATGCAGAAAAATGGCTTTGTGGGGAGCATGAAGATTTACGAGAATGAACTCAACCAACACACTTGGCTGAAAGTGAAAGAGGAGAATGGCACCATTACTATCTATTTTGGTAGCGATGGCTGGTTTACTCTTATAGGAAATCCAAAACTGTCCTCTCTCTACTAAAATCTTTTGTCCTGCGACAACTTCAAAATCAGATGTTCCACCACTATCTATTAAACGTCTTATCTCCTCATTCATTGTATCTAAGAATAATGGGTCATTAATAAAGATTATTACGAAATTACACGTTTACTATAATCGCGATTACATATGATTAACAAAAATAGAACACCCTCCCCGTATGTGCATAGCATCTTCGAAATCCTCGACGAGAACTCCGATGGCTCTATCTTCCCGTAGGGAGCCTCCCCTGATAACGAGCCAGCTTCTACAAAGAACTGGGATTTCGACCTGATGACGCTATGCACATACCCTCCCCCAAAGCCTTTAAATACTTCTTCTATTATTTGCAGTATAATATTAATAAATAAACCTAAAAAATGAGGTGGTGTATATGAATATCAAGCCAATTGTTAAAAATGATTTTGCCGTTCTGGATGAAGATGCAACTCTGGCTGAAATTATCAATCTGCTGCAGAACTTTGAAAAGAGAGTAGGATTAGTGTTCCGCAAGAATAAGTATCTAGGAACAGTAGAAAAGAATGCCCTGCTTAAATCTAGGGTAGATATGGGAGAAATTAAAGTGAGATATTATCTGTATCCAACACCGATCCTAACCGAAGAAACTGACCTTATTGAAGCAGCTAACTTAATGCATACCGCTAATGTTGATTATCTTCCAGTTGAGAAAGACAAAAAGATAATTGGGGTGATAAGCGCATTGAATTTAGCAAGGTTAGCCTCCACTCTTCCCGAGATGAAGAAAGTTAAAATTAAAGATATTAAGTTGTCTAATCCCACTACCGTTGATAGAGAAGAACAGTTGTTTAAAGCGATAACCATTATGCATGATGAAAATGTGGATCATGTTCCGATTACTGATGATGGGAAGATACATGGAGTGCTTAGCTTCAGGGACGTTATCCGAAAATTCTTAAATTGGGCTCCGCAGAAAGATACTTCGGGAAGGTTTAATGCTGCTGCAGTCCGGGCCAAAGGCTCTGAAGGAGTTCTCCCTTCACTAGCTTCACTGCCGGTATCCTCCTGCAGCACTAATGATAATTTAGTGACGATTTCTCCAGAGGATAGTTTAGATAAAGCGCTGTCGCTGATGGCAGAGCGCCGTGTGCATGATTTATTGGTGATGGCTCAAGAAGAGTACAAAGGAATGCTTACTGCCAGAAGCGTACTAAAAGAACTGGGACGAAAAAACCTGACCAAAGATTATACCCTTCAATTTGTGGGGATAAAAGAAGCCAAGCTCAAGCCGTTCCAAAAGGTTGTCCTGCAAAACCTGGCTGATTCGGTAGCAAGTAAAATTCAACGCAAGTTGGGACTAGAATTTTTGATGGCAATTCATGTGAAAGAATACGGCAAGAAGGAGAAAGGCCGGGAAAAATTCTCCATTTCAGTCCGGGTAGAATGGCCTAAGCACATCTGCATCGCTTCCAATGATGATTGGGATTTAGAAACGGCAGTGAGAGTTGCTTTGGACAAGTTAGAAGATGAAGTGGGCCGGAAGCTGGGGAAAGAGATGCATAAAGGGAAAAAGAAACAGAAGTAGTTATTTTTTTGCTTTTTTTACCAATTTCTCTTTTTTATTCATGAATTCAATAGCGTTCTTTTCGGAGATAAAACGATAGTTTCTTCCCTCAATCTCAACCTCAAAGATATTATCCGCATTGATTAAAGAAGCTCCAGTAAGAGCATCCTTGCCTAATTGCCCATCATCAGCAGCGCCTTCCATGAAGCCTTCTTCCCACGGCTCGATTTCATCATCTTCTTCCAGTAATTCTTCTCCTTCTTTGGTGTAGACGTCTTCATCAGCTTTGCCGGATTTCATTTCCGCCTCAATGTCATCTTTAGTCCGTTTGGTTATCTTCATCTCTTCATCGGGAAGTTTTTCACGGGAGTTGACTACTTTGATATCCACTTTAGGTTTGGAAGCAGTAGAACTAGCTGGTTTGCTAGCGGATGTTTTAGCTGGCTTAGCTTTAGGCTTATTTTTGGCTTCGGTTTTGGTTTTGGTTGCCATAGGGAAGAGAAAAGAGTTGGAGTTTAAAAGGATTGCGGAGGGAGGTTTTTAACTGAACAGGAAATACATCTTAAAGTCCCACATACTTCCTCATTATCATAATAACCGTTCCGGCTACTAACGGCACAATCAAGTTGTCATCCAAGGGCTTGCTGTTTAAATCTATCTCAATCACTTCTGCTATCATCGCCGCAAAGCTTCCTACTAAAGCTTCAGGGAAGGGTACAAACAATAATGCCCCCAAGGTTCCGGCAGCCGTTCCCGCCAGCGTTCCTTCAAATAGCTTCTTGCTGTTGCCGTTGAAAATATTTCTAATGTGCCCAAAACGTTCTCCGACGATATGGCTGATAGAGTCGCCTAAAGCCAGAATCATAATCGCCGCTAGAGCAATATCCTTATCAAATAGCTGCATTACCAATAAAACTCCTACAAAAAAGAAAATCATCCCTCTTCCAGGAAAGGTTTGCTTCATCTCATCTCGTTCAAAATGGTCTAAAAAGTAGCTGAAGAACGGCAATCTGATTCTCTTGCATAATACGCTGGATAATCCACCTACTATCAGCATTAGAAACACGGCTAAAGGGCTGAGAATATCAAAGTAATAGGTTATCACTACTCCTACTCCGATTAATAGGTGCACCAATTGCCGGTAAAGTTCTTTAGAGGTGAGCATATTTATGCTTTGGGCTAGAGTTAAGCTTAAAAAGGTTGTGGATTTTAGAACTTGAATGGCAGAGAAAGAAGAACAGAACCCAAAAAAAACAAATGAACCAGATAAGACTCTTAAAATCACCAAACACACTTTAATCACCACCGCCATGGAGAAGTGTCCGGAAGCTTTAGGCATATTCTTTGAACATGGACTGCATTGTGTTGGCTGCGGAGGAGCTGGGTTTGAGACTATTGAACAAGGCTGCCAGGTGCATGGGATGAATGAAACAGAGATTGAAGCCATGGTGGAAGAGATAAATGGGGCGATGAAAGAGAAACGCCAAAACCGCAGATAGAGTTGAACTTTCCCAAAAATAAGCTTATTCTTCCAGAAGATTTATATAGAACTACTTTCTAGGAGAAACTCAGATGTAAAATCATAAATTACTCATAAATAAGAGACACGGGAGGGCGGAATTATGGAAGGAAAAAAAACATTTAAAAGAAGTTCTACATCAGGTCTAGCTAAAGTTGCTGAAAAAACAGAATATGTATTTAGTGAATATAGAGATAATTTAAAAGAGGCTTTAGAGATAGATAGGAAGATGGATAAAAAGTGGGTTGATTTCTATCAGGAACCAAGGCTGGAAGTAGTTAAAGAGAATAGACAAGAACAGAAAGAGATAATAAGGGTGCAGGATGTCTTGGAGAGAGGCGAAGATTATTTGGTTATGGCAGAGCCGGGATTTGGTAAGAGTTCTCTTTTGAAATGGCTAGCCCATTATCTTTGCGGAAGTCATGAATATAAATTACCAGTTTTTGTTGACCTTTCCCGTCCAGGAGAAGATGATAAGGATTTATTAGGATCCGCTATGGGAAGAGAAAATCTCTCAGATAAGAAAATCCATAACCTGCAGGCAATGCTGGAGGCAAAGGGGGTGGTGATTTTGTTTGACGCTTTAGATGAATCCCGAACCAAACCAGAAAATATTACGGGTATAATAAATGATTTGAGGGATAAAGGGGTCAGGAAAGGCAACCAGATGATAGTAAGTTCGAGATTAAATTATCTTCAAGGGAGGGATTTGGGTTTTCAGGAATTAAGAATACAGCCGTTTTCCCAAGACGAAATTCGAAACTATTTAGAGAGAAAGATGGAGAAGCAAGGCAGAGAGGGAAAGGCAATCTATCAGAAATTAGATGAATTAAATATGCTTGAGCTGTGTTCTCAGCCTTTGATGCTGCGTTTTGCCACAGAGATTTCAGATTTAGGAGGGGTTACTAATAGGGCAGAGCTTTATAAGACATTTATTGAAGAGAAGTTTATTCTGGACTGGGAAAGGGGGAAATCATCAAAAAAGAGAAAGCTTCTTGGTCGGCAGGCTTACGCCGGGATAAATATTTTAGCGGAATTAGCTCTTTACATGCAGACTGATGAGGAAACAATTAAGAGGTATGGAGGGAACCGAATTGATACTGAAAGAGCTAAAGAAGAAGTCATCAACAAAGGAATAGAATTTATGGCGAAGTATAAAGATGGCAAAAAGCAGGACGAAATCTTTGATGAAATCATAGCCACTGGATTAGTTCTTCATGATTCAGCTAGCCGTACCTATTCCTTTCTCCATAAGACAATCCAAGAGTTTTTAGCGGGAAAAGCCTGGGCTAATCGGTTAGAGGGAAAAGAGACTTTAAATATTTTACCGAGGATAGAAGGGGGGTTTACCACCCGGAAGATGATGGAAGCGTATGTTAAGCGTGGGGAGGAATATTAGTCAAAGATATTATAGTAAATTGCAAAAATAATGGAACATTATGCCATGCAATTTACTATACTAGCAAATCTCGACAAGTTCCATAATTAACGAGATTTGCTATTATTCCTTTTATCTGAATATTTTATATGTTCATCAGAGAAATAAACTTTCCACTTATTAAAATGGCAGATTTTATCAGTTCGCTTAAGCAAGTGGCTCGGGAGAGATCCCAGCCGACGGGGGAGACGATTAGTAATTGTATAAAAGCTATGGAAGGATATCCAGCTTATAGGGAAAGCGAGGATTTTTCTGCTTTTGAGAAAAAAGAATATATTGATTGGCTGACCCGCTTTTTTTGCGGGATTTTAGAAAGGTTTGGAGATAGGGATTATGGGAAGGTGGCTGAGGGATACCGGCGGTTGATTGAATTAAATGAAAAAGAGCAGCAGGAGTTGCTTAAACCGGATAAGGATGAAGCTATTGTTGATTTCCGACATTTAGGAAAAGGCCGGGATTTGTATGGGAAGTTAGCGGAATTATACCAACAAGAGCAGCGGGAAGATAAAGCAATGGTTTATCGGGAGAAGGAAAGAAAAGCAAGAGAGAAAGTAAATGAAGGTGAGGCTTTAATTAGGCAGGTGATAGGAGAGCAGGTAGCAGGGAATCTGGGGGAAGAGGAAGCGATTTCTAGATATAAAAAAATTTTGGAGGATGATCCTTACAACACGAAAGCAAGAGTGATGCTGGGCTTTATTTATTCTCTGAGAATTGTGGCTGATGAAGTGCAAGGCAAGGAAAGTGGGGGAGATTATTTTTCTTTGCGTCGGGGAGGAATTCCCTTGTTAGAGAAAGAAGAGGATGAAGATTTAATCAGGATTAATTTGGGGGTGAATTTCCAAGAGGATTATTATGGAATTAAAGAAAAAGACAGATACTTGTGTATTGATTTTATCTGTGAAAAATTTGGTGAGTCAAATAATCAGGTGTTTATGTATGTAAGAGATTTTTCTGATGAGTTGAAGAAACTGATGGCTGAGTATTATCTTATTTTGAAAAGGTCAGCTTTTAAGTTTTATAGGGAGGAAGAAGGGGAGAGTAAAGAAGAAAAGGATAAGGAAGAAAGGGCAATGAAAACAGAAGAGAACTTAAGGACCCCTTATGGGCGGGAGATAAAAGGATTGAGGCATTTTCAGAAGCAGGGAAGGATTAAGGTGCCCACAATTGCCCGGGTGATAGACGACTACGAACCGCCGGTTTTGGAACTGGAGTTGATTGAGGGTTCAAGTATGTATGATCTTTTCAGGAAATTAGAGACTGATGATGAAAAGTTTAAGGGGGAGATTGATAAGGAAGAAATAAAGAAATTTAAGGAAGAAATAGAAAAAGCTTTGATTGACAAGCATATCGGGGATTTAGTGGCAATTCAGGTGCAGACTTATGATATTGAAGAGGAGATGGAAGGTCTGAAATTTGAGACCCCAGATTATCGGGATAAACTGGAAAAGGCTTTCAAGGAGAAACCGGATCTGAAGAAGAGAAAAGCAGGGGGGTTGACTTTTCTCCTGAAGGAGCATTTTGGGTTGGAAGAGGATAAGGTTAAATATCCTGAAGTTTTGAACGATTTAGGAAACAAATTAAATAAGCTTGTTGAAGAGAAGAACAAAGAGAAAGGCTTAGTCATCTACAAAGATTCCAGTCCGAGGAACACTAAGATTGATTTGCGGGGGGTTTTGGAAGGGTTAGGAATAGCGGGGGAGTTTGAAAATAAATGTGGTAAAGGAAAATATGGGCAAGGTGAGATGGTTATTGAATTTCTCTTGAGGGAATATTGGAAGTCTGGTTCAGGGAAGGAGGAGTTTTTGGGAAGAATCGCTGATGAATTTAAGAACAACCTTTATCAGCTGGATTTTGAGAAAATCAACCGGTTAAGTTCTGAGTTTGATGATTTGATTGAGATAATTGAATTCCCTTTCTTTTGTCCGGGCGAAACTAAAGAAGAAAAAAAGATAAGGGAAGAGAACTGGGAAGATAAATATAAATATTTTTTGAGGCTGAAAGGAAAAGAACACCAAGCCGAAGAACTAAAAGAAGAGTATTTTTTGTTTTCTCTTAACCGGAACATCCGCTGGCTTTATTACCTGATGAAGTGGTATAATCGTCCGCATCAAAAGGAGAGTGAGAAAAAACAGCATTTGGAGGATTTGAAGACACATATTGGAAATATCTATTGGACGATTGAGAAGTTGAACGGTCCAAATTATAATTTTGATGAAGTTGGACAAGTAGTTGAAAAAATCGAACAGGGAATAAAATGATTAAAATAGTATTTTCAGATGTAGATAAAACTCTTATGTTTGATGATGGCATAGAAGAAAAAACCAAAGAACTTATTGAATTAATTAACCAGGAAGTTCCTGTGGTGTTGTGTACGGGAAGAAGAGAAGAAAGGTATCAACAAATAAAAGATTTAATCCCACACACTCATGCTATTTATGAAAGCGGAGGAATCATAAGGGTTGCAGGGAAAATTGATGAAGAGTGGGACAAATATATGGAACAATTTAGCTCTTATTTAGAAGAAGCAGAAAAACAGATAGATTATAAAGCTGAATGGAAAAAACATTCTTTTGTTATCAAAGTAAAAGAAAACAATATTCCTTCCGAAGAGATGAAAGAAATTAGGAATAGGAATTTAGAAGGAGTAACTATCCGACTTAGCCAAGGAGGAAGATTTATTGATGTTTTTCCCGAGAAAGGAGGAAAAGATAATGCCATTAACTATTTATGCACCAAGTTAAATATCCCTCTTGACTGCACTGTTGCTATCGGTGATGATGATAATGATATTGATATGTTCAGAGTTGCAAGTGAACTTTATACAATTGACAGTGCTACTACAGAAATCAAACAATTAGTACATAGAAGAGGAGGATATGTTTCTTCTTACGGCTTTCATGAAGGGGTCCAAGATGTGTTAGGAAGAATTTACAAAACAATATTTACAAAACCATAACTACTAAAAATGACTAAGAACATTATTGAAGAAGTTGCTAGAGAGATTTTACAAAGAGAGAAAAGGCCTCTCATTGTGGGTATTAATGGTATGGTTGCTTCTGGAAAGACTTTTTTTACAAAATTATTAGAAGAAGAACTTAAAAAACAGAAGATTTCAGTTCAAACAATATATCTAGATGACTTCAGGCATCCCCTTAAATATAGGAAATCGTTAGACAAATCATTAATTTCCTACCCACTTCAGTATTATGATTATTGGTTTGATTACCAGTTAGTTAGGGATATTTTTTTCAAAAGAATTATGAACCAGAAATATAGGGGATTTAAACTTGAAGTTTACAATGAGAAGACCGGCGAATACGATTTAATAAAAAATTATTCAATAGACGAGAACACCATTATTTTATTTGATGGATTATTCATTTTTAGAGAAGAATTTGAGAAAATAATTGACTATAAGATATACATAGACGTTGATGAATCTACCTCTCTTAAAAGAATTTTGGTTAGAGACAGCACTACTAGGAATGAGAAATTGGAAGAAATTAAACAAAAGTGGCTGGAAAGGTCTTTACCCGCACAGAAAATTTATCTCCAGAGATTAAACCCCAGAGAAAGGGCTAATATGGTCATTGACAATAATGAAGAGGGTAATCCAATAATTACTAAAATAAGAGATTTAAAATGAAAACAAATGGTGTATAATGAACCAAATCAACCCCGCCTGGCACGGAACTTTGGAATTTCTAGCTGGAATGCTCGATGAGACAGAATTTCTTGGATTATTTGGAGAATTAAATCTGATAATACCGACTCAAGAGAAATTTAATAAGAGAGAAGATTCGTCAAAAGAATGGAATAACCATTATCTTGATGCAATGTGTTTAACCGCAAGATGTCTTACTGAAAATAGTACTATCCTTTTTTATGGAAAATATGGATGTGTAGATGATTTTATTGATGATTGCCAAGAAATACCTGGAGAACTCGAAGGGAAGAGCATAGCCAAAATAATCGCTTTAATATTAAACAGTAATCTAAACCTGAAAGAAAAAACTGAGAGGGTAGATGAAATTTCTGACCGCTTTTACTGGTTTGATTGGGAGTTTAAGCTTCATGATCAGATACCATTCCGGAAAGGGCAGTTTAACGATAAGGGAGTTGAAAGTATTATCTGGATGATTCAGAAAAGTTTTGAGAAAGGCAGCAAAAAAAAATACAGTCCAAAGTTTATATATGATTTGTCACAAGGCATAAACAGAACTGAGAAAGTAATCGGTTTACTTGAAAAAAGTTCTTTTAGTTCAACCAGTGATGAGGAAGAATTTTATTTTGCTTTGCTCTTAGGAGAATCGCTTAACCCAAAATACTGGATTAAGTTTCTAGAAAAACTTTCATTTGATTCAGGGGCTATTCATGAAGGAGAAATGCGTGATTGTATACAGAAAAATTTGATAAAGAAAAGGAAAGAATCGGTTGAACCGCTAATCCATGCACTTACTGCTGGTTCTTACAGCAGCTGCCAAATAGCCGATACTTTAACCGAATCAGACAACGGTATATATTGGTTATCTCCAAAAGTTAAAGGCAGCCGCGGGGAGATAACCAATCTGCTGATTGACCTTTTCCGATCCAACACCCCGGGTAAATATGATTCTGCTTTAAATAAGATAAAAAACCTCAAATATTATGATTCTCTCTGGGTGCCGATAATCACCAGTTTAAGGGCAGCCTATCATAGGAAAGATTGTATTGTAGAGATCTTAGAAAAAATTGGGCAACCGGCAGTTAAACCTTTAGTTGAGCTTCTAAACTCAAACCATCCCGAGAGATTTTATGCTGCCAAAGCTTTGGGAGATATTATGGGTTACGATAGAGAAAAAGCAGATCCAGATGCTCTGAACAGCTTGATTAACTATCTCTCTTCTGAAGAACCCCATTGCTACTATGCAGCTATCGCTCTGGGGGAAATTCGTAGCTCTACAGCAATGGAGAGTTTGATTAATTTCCTCCACTCCAGTCATTCCGGAGGGGGTTGCGCCATTCCCGCTTTTGGGAAAATTGGCGATACTAGAGCAGTTGATCCTCTCATTGAATATATCCAGCGTGAGAATGATGAATTAAACATATCCGCGGCGGTTAATGCCCTAAGCATGATTAACAGTACTGAGGCAAGAGAATACTTAACCTGCTTTGTTAAACAAAATCCGAAGTATTTAAGCAACTTAGAGGGAAGAATTAACCGCTTGGATGACATAGATAAGCTTTCATGGATTGATGAGCTGAAGGAAGAGATTAGAGCTGGGAGGAAAGAGGAGGAATTAGATATTCCTTTTTAACAAAATGGTTAAACCAATCAACCCCGCCTGGCACGGCACATTGGAATTCCTGGCCGGAATGGTGAACCAAGACAAAGCGGAAGAAATAGTAGAAGAAGCCTCGCGAAATTATTTTGAAAGAAAAAATAATGGTGCAATCAGCGCAGAGGTGCTTGGCGAGATGGACTTGGCATACAGGATTATGTCAGACCAAAACCTTTCTGGAAAGAAAAAACTGTCCCGTTTGCTAGACGAAGTTCCGCAGTTGATGAATAAAGAGCACTTTAGAAATCTCAGCGAGAAGACCCAGAATTTTATGTTGGAATATACCCAAAAGACTATGCCCGATATTAAAAAGTCCAAATGGAAAGCCCAATTCGTCATTCCTTTGCTGGTGCTTTCAGCGGGGTTGGGGGCGGGGGTATGGTGGTACTACCGCGACAGCTCCCTGAAAGAAGAAGCATTGCTAAGAGTGGAAGGAACCAATCTTGCCTCATGTGAAGAGCATTACTTCCAGGGAAACCACGATTTTGCCCAGAAGTGCCTCACGGAAATAATGAATAATTCTGACCAAGACCAGCGAAAGCGGGCATACCAGAGATTATTGAATATATCCATCTCTCGAGCTGAATATGGCGGAATAGATAAACTAATTCAGGAGCTGACTAAAGGAGAATTTCCATCATCGAAAATATTCCGCCACGAATGGGGGCAAGTATTTCTGTATCAGCGTGATTATAAGCACGCACTCCAATTATTCTTCGCAGTGGAAGAAACACGAAAAGATAATCCCTATGACATCTGCTGGACCTGGCACGAAATAGGAAACGTCTACTTGAGAAGGGGAGAATATGATAAAGCACAGGAGTACTATGATAAAGCATCAACTGCTTATGAAAAAGTAAGTCCCGACATGAAAGAATTTTTAGGCTGGCACTACCAGAAGTTAGGTTATTTCTCATTCTTAAACGGAAGAAATAAAGAGGCAGAAGATTATCTGGAAAAATCACTTCATATTTTCACTGAAGAGAGAAAGGACAAAGTTGGTGAAGCATGGACTTTGCATCATAAATTATTGTATGGTGTGAGCACCCACCAAAGTAATTATGATGATATCGGAAAGAAAACATTAAGATTGTTTGAAGAGCTTCACAATCCGGAGGGAATTGCTTGGACTAATTACCAGCTGGCAAGAGGCATACTTAGGAATGCAGAAATGGTAAGAACTGCACTTAAAGGCCAGTCGAAAGTTGTTGCGCCTAAAGATTATTTTTCTCCTCTGGAAAGGATTGATGAAGCGAAACGTTATCTCTCTAAGAGCTTGGAAGGAGAATTGAACCCAAAATCACCGGAAGGGCTAGCTAACATATATTTGCTGATGGGAGAAGCTGAGCTGTATTCGGGAAATCTTCCGGGGGCAGCAGCAGCCATTCAAATGAGCTTTGATTATATCAATAAATCCAATTACGCCCAGAAAGGCAACTTCAAAGATGGGGTGATGGTTTTAACTCACGGCTTAAAGCTGCTGGAGCAGATTCCGGAGCACTCCACCAAATTAGAAGAAAGCTACCGGAAAGAACTAAAAGAGATAAAACAAGTAATTGGTACAGAGAAGTTTGAGCTGTTAACCTCAGAACTGGATAAGTTTGGGGTGATAAGTTAAGAAAAATAATTGATAAAACTGAAGATGACCTCTAAAAATGTTAGATTAGTTAAGCCAGCATGGAAAGAAACGCTGAAATTTCTAGCTGGAATGCTGGATGAAGACAAAGCTAAGGGACTAATAGAATTAATTACGGAAGATTATTTTTCGACCAAAGACGAATATGATCCCCGAAAGTATAATCCTCACTTAGATGATTTGTGCTTAGCAGCTAAATGCGCTCTTGAAAATGAAAACCTGAACTATGATGAAAACTCAACACTCCAGATGGTTTTTGAAGAAGGTTGTGACAAGAGCATCGAGCTGTTCAGGGAGGGGGTGTCTCTCAGAAGTGCAGGGGATATTCTGGGCTTTACTCTCAACAGTAACAGGAAAACTTTAGAGGAAAAATTTGGGATATTAGACCTTTTTCATGAGATTCATCCCTTTTTCGAGGGCTTACAGCTAAATACCTCTGCTGCAGAGAGTATTGTGGAATTCACACACAGGTTTAAACCAGCAAATTTAGAGATTATAGAAGAAGTCTCCGATAGAGTGAAAAGAACGGAGCAGACTTTAGCTTTCCTAAGGGAGGAATTATCAAAAGGAGAAATTTACGGAGTAGCTCCTTTCTTTTTAAGGTTCCCGGACTTGGTCCCAGCGGGTTACTTGATTGATCTCTTAAAAGACTCGCCGAAACTGGGCGACTCTGAGAGAGAAGAGGAATTGGAGTACATCATCATCCATGCTTTGGTTAAAAAAGGCCATACCGCAGTTATGCCTTTAATTGAATTCCTCGGTTCGAGCCATAGCAAGAGATATTATGCAGCTCAGTGTTTAGGGATGATTGGTGACGAGAGAGCAAAACAACCTTTAAATGAAATACTAAAAGCAACTTCAGAAAACTCGAACCAAAACATACCTTACAAAGATTTTACTGTACCAGATACCATTCGATGTCTTTCTGCTCCTTCTCCATTGATAATTTGCGCGGCTGAAGCCTTGAAAAAGTGGACAATGGAGGAAAAGTTAAGGACAACCCCTGAGAAATATTCTTCCGAGGCGGAACTGGCAATAGCTACGGAAAAAGCCACAAAAGGAGAGGAAAAAGCAATCGACTTTTTAGTTAACTGCTTGAGTTCCGATAATTATCTAATTGCAGAGAAAGACGAGATTATTACCCATTTGCGAAGGATCAAAAGCTCAAGAGCAGCCCTTTCCCTAGTTGAGCTTATCCAAAGCGGATGTCACTCGTTAAAAGGGGCTGAGAAGCATTATCACTTGGATGAGATGTCTCCAGTGGTGGTTTTCTTAATTTCGACCAGCCCTTTCTTCAGTAAATATGTAACTGAAACCAGTCTAAATACCCCTATAAGCTCTGCGGAGGCGGTGACTCTCCTGAACATTCTACCTAAAACTTGCCCCTGTTCCATTTCGCCGCTGGTTTCCCCTATTGTTCCTTATGAGGATGATGGTTTTGCGGAATACTTTGAGGAAATGGAGCAAAATTGTCTTAAATCATGGCCTTTATATGAAGTTACTTTTCTTTGTACTGCTTATACATTGGGAAAAAGAGGAGGAGAGGAAGTAAAAAAAGGCCTGCTTGAGTTTCTAAAATCTAAATGTCATTTTAGGCATCTGGGAGTGTATGCTTTAGGTCTAATTGGTGATGAAGAGTGTAAAGATTTCCTTTTTGACTATTATCATTCCCAAAACTTTTACTCAGAGCATGCTTTTTATGCATTGAGGACAGTTAAAAGTATCGAGAACGATGCAAGGTACTTTCCTCTTGTTCAGGAAGTATTGCAAAAGAAACTTTTGGAAAAAGATAATCGCACTATTGTAGGCGATGTTTTGCCCGAGTTGGTAAAAGTGGGAAAAAGAACACTGCCTTTACTAAAAAAGTTGTTGCAATCTGACAATTTCAGAGATAAGTATGCACAGGTATATGGAACGATAGAAAAAATCTGTGAAATGAATAAACCACAAACTTACTAAGATGGCCTCAGAAAAAAACTGTAAGCTAATCAATCCAATCTGGCACAATACTTTGGAATTTCTAGCCGGAATGCTGGATGAGCAGAATGCTGCTGCTCTGCTTAAAGAACTTGCACAGAAATTTTTGGGAACAGGTAATCAGGTGTTCGATAGTACTTACCGAGAGAACTTGGAAGTTATCATAAAAATAGCTTCTGAAAGCAATAACTTGTTCTTAACAGAAGGAAACATCTTGGATTATCTTACTACCCAATACATGAATTTTGTGGGTAAATACGACAGTACATGGTGTGGAGGAGATGCGTACTGGAGGAATAGCACTTTAGGCCAAGTTCTAACTTTAATTTTGAATGGAGAAGTTCCTACAGAAAAAAAAGTGGAAGGTTTAGCTAAAGCATCATTTTGTTACCAATGCTTAGAACACTTTAAGAATTTAAGTTTAAAGCCACGAAGTCTGGTACCAGATGTTGCTCCGGCAATAGTTGAGTATATATGCTCTGAGGAAAAAGTAAATCCGGCTTTAATTTCTGAGTTGTCTCAATGCATAATCAATACTACCCAAACCAGAGATCTATTTTCTAAGGCTCTAGGGGAAGCGCCTCTTAAAAAGAAAAGTTATTTTTTGCAGTTGTTGGGACCGGTGGTAAACCCCTCCGATTTAATGCACTTTATCCAGACCCATTCGTTAGATCTCCTAGACAAAAAATATTTATATAGATTATTTGAAACAATTGGAAAAACCTCAGTAGATATTTTGCTTCAAAACTTTGGTTCTAATACCGAAGACGACTTTATGATTCTAAATGCGTTAGCAAAGATAGGAGATGCCCGTGCGGTAGAATCACTTTGTTTGCGATTGGAATCCAAATATTCTTCAGAAATTAATCTTGATGGGCTTCTTTACGCTGTAGAAAGAATATGTGGTGGAGATGTGTTGGAGGAGATGGGAGATACTCGTGCGATAGAATTTCTTTCCCGGCAACTGGAATCCAAATATTCTTCAGAAATTGCCCGCCCCACTTTAGGAAGAATTGGTGCCGTGGATTTGTTGGAAGAAAAGAGAGATATTCCTGCAGTAGAATCTCTTTCTCAGCAACTAGAATCAAAATCTTCTTCAAGAATTACTCTCCACTGGCTTCTCTCCACTTTAGGAAGAATTGGGAACTCCAAGGCCACTACTTATTTAGTTCGTTTCCTTGATTCAGAGAACCCTTATAACTTTGAAGCCATTGAAACTTTAATTCGGGTAGGGGATCACTATGCATTTAGTTCTTTGTGCAAATTCAGGGAGCGCTATGCCCAAAAGTATTCTGAACTGAAAAGCTTAGCCGAGCAAGCTGAGCAGCGGGAAAAGGAAAAAACAGATTTTGGTGCAACCGTAAAACTATACCATTATGAGCCGCAGGAATTATACGCGATGTCTTTTGTTCATGCTTATGAAAAGATACCGGATGAGTAAAGAAATATAAATAAGAAGCCGACTATTTATTGAAAATGTCAGAAAAAGCAAGATTAATCAAGCCAGCCTGGAATGAAACGCTGAAATTTCTAGCGGGTATGCTGGATGAGGAGAAAGCAGTGGAATTAATCGAAGAGATATCTAAAAGTTATTTAGAGGCTAGAAAAAGATATTTTTCAGAGGGGAACTATGACTTTAAGACTTTTTTTAATCACTCGCATTTGTTAGAGGAATGCCTCATGCAAAAGCAATATTTTCATATGCACAAGATTGACAATAATCGTTTAGAAATCGCCGTTGAATGTGAAAATGCTATTATTAGAGAAGCCGCTAAAGACTGGATTTGGGCATCAATTAACCCTTATGATTTGAGGAGAGTTTCTATTCCTTCTCCACAATGCTTGGTTAAGTTGGGGGGGGCACAGTTAACACCAACAGTTTTTAAGGGGTATATTGAAGGAGTATTTGAAAGTCTGGATGACCTACAGGATATATATGCTTTACCCGTATGGGATGCAATTTTTAAATCTCTGATGCCGACACAGAGGGAGCCTTTTATCATTAGCTTGGAAATTATGGGATATACGGGGGATCAGAGAGCTCTGGAGGTTTTAGAAGATTTGTGTTTTGAGGATTATTTAGGAGGAATGGATTTATGAATTTAAATAATGAAACGGGAGAGTCGTATCTCATGATTAAATCTATTGACGACGAAAGATGGAGCGGAACTTTAAAGTTCCTGACAGGGATGGTAGATGGAGATAAAGCTTCAGAGTTAGTAAAAATAATTGCAGGTGATTCTATACGATATATACTTACCCTGCCCGATGATGCTCACGATGCCGAGTTAAGCCCGCAGGATTACTATGTGGGGGGAGCCTCAATGCTGAATATTCTTCTGGCCGGAGAATGTGCGGAGGAAAATAAAGATATCGATTTGGAAGATGAACTGATTAACGAAATTTGGCTGGCTTACAAAAGGTTATCTTCCGCTTTTGTTTTTTAAAGTCCTAATTACCCAAATGATTCAAGCAGCTGGTGCTCCCAAACCCGTCATGAATCCTCTGTACAATTTGTATCAGCCCCACTACCACAAAGAATTCCTCTTTATAGTGCTGCCCCAGCATCTCCGTCAGCTCTTTTCGGAGAGACTCATGCTTCCTGTAGATGCTCTCCAGCTTCTCTAAATCATATTTGTAGAATAGATTGTAATAATCCTCCAGCAATTCATTAACTTTTTCATAGGTTTGAAAGATAGTTTTATTCAGCTTTACTCTGTCGCTCTTGAGCAGAAAGACACAAATATCCCTATATTCATCACCGATTTTCTCCAGCAGCCACGAGATTATATATAAATAAGTGGTTTTACTCTGCGATTCGATTATTCCCCGATTCAGCAGGCTGTGGCAGTAGTTGGTGAGTTTATTATTTGTTTCTTCCAGCACCAATAATTCATTTAAGTTAGCGTAATCTCCGGTTTTTATGGTCTCCAAGCTATTTTTAGCCAGCGTAAGCGTAACCAGAAATGTCCTTCTCAACATCCCTTCAAAATCGCTCCCTTGCCATCCGGCTACATTCTTAATAACACAACGCTTATTGCTCTGCTCAATGATTTCGTATCCCATCAGCATGGTGTTAATCCTTTTCTGTACAATTTTTACTGTTTTGGGGTCATTGAACAACACTTCTACCTCATCATAGCCGTTTTTGTGCACTACGGCCAGAATACTTTTAATTACAGTTTCATTAGCTTTAGTGAAGTCAAGCTGAATTTTTTTTGGTTCTGTGACTATATCTCCCACAACCACCACCAAACGATTCTTTTCTTCTTTTAGCTCTACTTCATCCCCAGCTTTGATTCCCGTTTCCCGGGCCCACTTTCTAGGCAGGGTAATAGTAAGAGTGTCATTTCCTTGCTTAATTACGCGGCGTTTCATGTTTTTATGGTATCACAAATGTCCAGATGGTTTAAATTTATACTTTTGCCGAACACTTTGAAAATAACTATCACTACAAAAACTACAAATTGGGTGTATTTTTGTAGTTTCTGTAGTCAAATTTTATCACCTTCTCCATTATAACCTTTAATACGTACTATGTATTCTCCAAAAAATCTATCAGGCAAAGAGTAGCTATTTTTTTCTAATTTGATTAATAAACATTTATTTAGTAACCTGTACAATATAGTGCTAATTATGTTTTCGGGGAATTTAAAGTTAAATCTATTTTCTAGGTTATATTTCTTGCACAAAGACAAAATTTCTTTTCGTTCAATTGGTGAAGTAACTAAAGAAAGAAGATACAATATAATCCTTTCTTGTTTGCTTGTTTTACTATAAAGAATATCAAATACATTTTTTCCGACTTCTCTTAAGGCATCATTTAGGGAAATATCCCATTCTTTATCAGTCGCTTTTCCTTCGATCTGATTGTCACAAAGTTTTGAGCACAAAACCTGTAACTCGTAAGGATGGCCTTTTGTATATTCATAAATCTTTTCTTTGATATTTTCACTAAAATCCACTCCTGTCCCTTTTAAGATTTTATTTAAAGCCTCAAAAGTTCTTTTCTTATTTAGCCGTTCTAATTCTAATCTGGGGGTAAAATACCTTCCGATCGGATGGTGGAGTTCCAAAAATTGATCCCAACCTTTAGGCGTACTAGATAAAACAAATAAAAACTTGGTATTTTTAACCATTTCTTCATCACTTAAAACATTTTTTAAAATAGTAAATATGCCCGAAATCGGAGCAAAATTCTGCACATCATCAAGTAAAACAACCGCCACTTTGGTTTCTTTTTGAAGATCTTTCCATAAAATTTTGAGAAAATTGAATAAAAAGGTTTGTGGCTGCCATTCTTGAATAACTCTAGAAAGATTAAATCCTGTTCCTAAAACTTGGACTCCTAAACCGTTTAATTGTTGGGTTAGTTCTTTAAATTTGGTGAAATCTGCGGGGAATCTTTGAGGTATTTCTTCGACTAGCTGTTTAACTCCATCATTGAAATTACTGTTTTCAGTGTATTCCCCAACTGTAATTAAAGAAGCCAAATAACCTTTCTCTTGGGCAATTTTCTTAAATTCTTTCAGTAAAGAAGTTTTTCCAATGCCCCATTCACCTAAAATTAAAAAATGGTCGCATCTTCCTTGTTTAGCTTCCTCTAGTTTTCTCTTAAAGAGTTCTATTTCTTTATCTCTACCCACAAAAACTTTTGGTTCCCAGCCACTTTTTGGCGTGAAAGGATTTGGAGCAATCATTTTTTATGGTAAGAATTACGAACTATTTAAGCTTTTCGTAATATATATTCATACTGACTAAAGATATATTGTATTGTCAAAACGAATATATAGGATAGTACTTATCACCATTGCTAAAAAAGAAACGCGAATGGGTTGAGAATAATTACGAACGTGTTGTGGGTGTTGAAAAATTGTGGGTGTTGAAAAAGAATGTATCAAAAGGAGTGTGGTTGAAATGCTGTCAGAAAAAGATACTGAAATTATTCGTCATCTGCGGGGAAACTCGCGTATTAAGATAGTGGGGTTGTCGAAGAAGCTGAATCTTCCGGTTACTACTCTTTACAGCAAGCTTCGGCGTTATGAGCAGAAGCTTATCAAAAAGCACACTTCACTGGTAGATTTCACTCAGTTAGGATATTTCAAAAGCGTTTATTTGGTGTTAAAATCAAATGGGAGCAAAAAGCAGGAACTGAAAGACTTTCTGGCTCAGCACAGCTCGGTAAATTCTTTGTTCAGGATCAATTACGGATATGACTACTTGGTAGAATGTATTTTTCGGGATGAGAAAGAGGTTACTGATTTTCTGGGAAAGCTGCAGGAAGATTTCAGCTCAGAAGTGCAGATGCTCAACGTGATTGAAGAACTAAAAAGGGAAGAGTTCATGGCTCATCGGAAGGAGGCAAATGAAAATGGCTCTTGCTGAAACGAAACCGGAATATGAGCAATACGCCCAGTACGTGGGAGAGAAAGTAGCAGTTATAGTCTCTGAATCCACCGGATATTTTAGCGGAAGGGACTATGAATGTGAAAGTGTAACCCCTACAGAAGAGAAGAGAGTGATCTTGGTTCTAGAGAAGATTACCCCAAAAGGATTAGAAGGTTGTTTGGAGAATGAAGAACATATTTGTATCAAGTACTGGGAGCATCAAGAGAAGCAGCTTTCATCGGAATTAGAAGCCGGCATTCAGCGGTATCAAATCATCGATAGGCGAGTATGTAAAGTAGAACCAATGTGAAATTGTGGTTGTAAAAATGAATTCAGAAAACAAATCGGTTCAATTTCATCATCTATGTGAAGGAAGCATGATTGGCTCAGAAGCCATTATGATTCAAAAAGCAGAGGGTGCTTATTTATGGGATGCTCAGGGCAAGCGGTATTTAGATCTATTCTCACAAACCTGGTCTATGCCTCTAGGACACAGCAATGAAAAGATAATTAAAGCCGTTGGAGAACAGCTAACCAGAATTACCCATCTGCGAACAGCTTATTCTACAGAAGAAAAATCAAAGTTAGCTCGGGAAATAATCAAACTCTCCCCGGTAGGATTAAACAAAGTGAATTTTGTTTTACATGGGAGCCTTGCAGTTGAAGGAGCAATGAAATTAGCGGTAAATAAGTATGAAAACCGGTCTAAGATATTGTATCTTGAAGACGGATTCCATGGTAGAAGTTTAGCCACAATGGGGATCAGCTGGAAAATGCCGGGCAGTAAATATAGCAATTACTTTACAAATGGCGTAGAAGTCAAGAAAGACCTGGGAGATATAGAGAAGAAAATAAAGTGCGAAAATCCGGCTGCTATTATAATCGAGTTGGTTCAGGGAAATGCAGGATGCAAAATTTTGGACAAAGAATTCGTAAAAGGGGTGAGAGCACTATGCAATAAGTATGATGTGGTTATGGTTGTAGATGAAGTCCAAACCGCTTTTGGATGCATGGGAAAGATGTTTTTATGCGAAGATTATGAAGTGGTTCCGGATATTTTGGTATTTGGTAAAGCCATAGGTGGCGGATTTCCTCTGGCCGGCACTATCTACAAAGATGAATTCTCTTTTCAGCCAGGTGAGCACTCTTTTACCTTTGGTCATAGTCCGGTTAGTATGGCAGCAGGCTTAGCTTATCTGGAAGAATTAAAACCGCTCTTGAAAAATGTTAATAGTTTAAGCCAGCAGATTAAAAACCCATTGCTTGGCCTAGAAAGTAAATACAAAAATTTACGGGGGGCACGATGTATAGGAGTAAAAGGGGCCATTGATATAGTTGATGAGTTCGGAAACCCTGACCCTAAAACTGCAGATTTGATTGTATTAAAAATGCTGGAGAAAGGCATTATCATTGCTAATTCTAAGTGCAGGCATCTAGGAAATACTCTCATGCTACAGCTTCCTTTAATTATAACGCCAGCACAATTGCAATACGCTTTTGAAGTCTTAGATGGCATCTTAAATGAAATTTATAAAATATCTGAGAGGGATAAATATGAGTAATATGAATAATATGAATAATATGAATAATAGGAGTAATATGGATAATATAAGTGAAGATTCAGTTAGCATTGATGAAGAATTTGTCATGAAGACAGAACTGATTAAACTAGGCAATGAAGTAAGGGCAGCAATTTTGCCCAGATTAAATGACAATAAGCGAGAAATCATTGGACGCCAGTACGGTGGAGACCCGCACTTTGGGCTGGATGAAGTGGCAGAACAGACGGTAGAAAAAGTTCTAAAAAGATGGAAGTTACCTATTGCTTATTTCTCTGAGGATCGCGGCCTGGTCTGTTTCCATGAAAAACCAGAATGGCTGCTCATCATTGATCCCATAGATGGCACGCGTCCGGCAATGGTCAACTTTGAAAGCTGCTGCTTTTCCGTTGCCGTAACACCATATTCATCTTATCCAAAGTTTAGTGAAATCACAAATGCTCTCGCGCTTGAGTTAAAAAGCGGTGAGTACTTCTATGCCGATGCCAATCAGCCAAAAATTACAAGCTCTGTTTTAGGGTTGCCCTCGCTTACCGAGAAAGCCGATCTGGAAAAGATGTTTTGGAGTACTGAGCTTACTGCCCATCCAATAAAACAAATCACAAAAGTCTGCGGAGACTTAATTGACAACTCTGTAACCTTGGGGGCAGTTTTTGTGTTTACGAGCTCATCGTATTCGTTAACGAGAATTGTTACCGGGCAACTGGATGCCCATGTAGATGTTGGCCACCGCATCGTTCAGGATTATCCCGAAACGGCAGAAGAATTTCTAAAGGTAGGACGCGGGAAAATCGCTACTCTTTTTCCGTATGACATAGCTGCCGCAGCTTTCATTTTGATTAAAGCGGGCGGGATTGTTACTGATGCTTACGGGGAATCTCTGGACAAATTGTCTCTCATTACAGACAAGAGCATAAAAGGGCAATGTTCTATTATTGCTGCATCTAATTCGGAATTACATGGAAAGATAAGGAATCAACTAAAATGGCAAAATTAAATATAAACGCGAGGCATACCTGTGAAAGCGCTAATTTTTAATGAGAGTGAGATATTAGAAATTGTAGACATTCCTAAACCAACCCTCAGCAGCGACAATGATGTCCTCATACAAGTAAAAGCAACGGGGATTTGCGGAACAGATCTCCATATTCTTAAAAAAGAGTATCCTGCCCAGCCCGGAATTATCCTGGGGCATGAATCATCAGGGATTGTGGAAGAAGTCGGATCGCGTGTGAAAAATGTAAAACCTGGCGATAGAGTCGCTCTTGATCCAACCTACCATTGCGGTATATGTTTTTATTGTCAAAACGACAGGCCAAATTATTGCGCAGAAAAACATCATACCGAAACTGGCGTATCCCATAATGGGACTTTTGTGGAATATCACGTAGTAAATGCTTCTTTTCTGCATCATCTCCCCGACGACCTCTCGTTTGAGGAAGCAACTTTGGTTGAACCTTTAGCCTGCGTATTGAATGCTTTACGCCAGACCCAAATCAGGCCCGAGTTCAGGGTGCTAATTGTAGGGGCAGGCCCTTTAGGCCTTCTTTTTGGCCTAGCGACACGTTCTATGGGTTGTGAAGTAACTATTGGAGAAGTTTCCGACTACCGCATAGAGCAAGCTCGGTTGTTATTTGCCGACGTGCAGAATTACAAAAATAATGATTTGTTATCGATAAATTCCGTCAGGCGTTTTGATTTGGTGATTGATACTAGTGGAAAGTCGCTAGAAAAGCTCATCAAAGTCGTGGACCGCGGAGGAGACATTCTAATTACGGGATTGGATTACAGTTCCGAAGCCAAAATTAAACCGTCGCACCTTACTGATAATGGAATTCGCATCATCGGATCAATTGATTCCAACTTGACTTTTGCTCCGGTCATTAAAATGCTCCGGCATAATCAAGACTTTAAAAAAATTATTACTCACATTTTTCCCATTAAAGAATATGAAGCAGCTTTCCAAATTCTCGGACTAGACCTAAAAACAGGCCAAAGAGGAGAAATCAAAGGGAACAAAGTTGTAATTCATCCTAATACGTTTGAAATAAACACATTTAGAACTTTAAATAATTAGAATAATAGAACCTTAGATAAAAATTATGGAGATAAAAAGTTAGCGGAAGTAGCGGGAGCTATATCGGGAGGTGGAAAAATGAATCATGAAATAATCAATCAAGAAAAACAGTTTAGCAATGGCAATATTATTGTCTGGGGCACCCAATGCACAATTGACCATAACTATTCTTTTCGTATGGAAGAGCTAAGAGAGTTGCTGAAATCTTTTATCAGCAAAAACATTCTTCAAGAATGCCATCCCCTCTTTAATGAAATCATCGAGCACGGCCTAAATGTGGATAAGGAGCCGGCCAGAGACATTAAAATTGAAGGAGATGAACTCGAAAAGGCCATCGAGGCTATTGAAAGCGAAAGCCATAAAAAATATTTAGTAAGTTCTATTCAGCCAGGGGGCAGCCCGGCGATCTCTGCGATTGGTGGACACCATCTTAAAAATCGGTTAAAAGGCTTTCCTGAAATTTATTATTGCGGGCTTAAGACCCAATCGGTAGAGGAGTATCTCACAGAAAGGTCTCCTGGTTTGGCTGATTTGTTTAGCCATGCCCGCCCCATTAAAAAAAAATCACTAACCCTGGGCTTGGAAGTGGGAAAATACAAGTTAATATTGTCTAACAAAGACGGCCGCCTGCTGACAGAACTGGTGACTAAAGATCCAGAAGAAAAAAGTTTTGAGGCGGAAATCAATGCTTTTAGAAAAACTATCTCCTCAGAAAAAAATAATCCTCCTAAAATTTTAAGAGAATTAGAAGATTTAATTAAAAAATATCACTCTTCTCCTAGGGAAAAAATCAAAAAGTATGTTCGTGACCTGAAGAGAGAATTAAGTGGCTGCCATCACAGCTTGGAAGAGGATTGCCAGGAATTAGAAGAAATTCAATCTCTTCCTAATTTAAATGACCAAGACGGCTCTGTCCGAAAGAAATACCGCCATGGCAACACCAATTTTGATCAGTCGCTGCAATCACTAGAAAAAAGAATTGGGGAGTATGAAGGCACAATTAATTACCAGGAATACATTCAGGATTTAAAAGGGATCATAGACGAAAAAAGCGCTCCCGGAAAAACAGTGGTAGTAGCTTTAGGCGGATTGAATAAGGGTTCGCCAAAAGAATATAGCGCCCTGATGAAAGAGATTCAGAAATTAAAAGAGGAATATCTGAAAAAAGATATCAGTGTTAAAATATTCATCGGGACCAATTCTTTTAAGAATGACCCCAAAGAAATCAAAGAATACTGGAATATTATCAAAGAAGCAGACATTGTTTCGATGAATGATGCTGAGTTAAACAGCATTTATAGTGCGCTTTTTGGGGGAGATGTAACTATTCCTCTGGGAGATAAGCTAAGAAAACTTGGAGCCGGGACGGATTTTGGTGATGGCTTAATGATTTGCCATTCCGCAGAGGGAGCAGTTATTGGTTCTTTTGGGACATTTGAAAATATTATTACTTCGGAACAGAATATTGATTTAGCGGCTTACCTAAAAAAGAGCCTGGAATTAGCAGTGGACGGAACTACTTATATTTACCAAAATGGAATTTATCCCAATGACACGGCGGTTCGGAATTATTCCCAAAACATTCGTTCTCGGCAGGAAAGCCCTTTCTTCGTAAGATTTGTTCATCCGGGAGGGCATTTAGCTAATGGAATCATTGAAACTGTTGCTGCTAATGTAGGTTATCCCGTCGGCAATCTGGTAGGGCTAGGCGCAGTCTTTGACGGAATACTACTAAGCTATTTGTTTAGTAACAAAAACAGAGGTGATGCTTAAAATGGCAGAAATAAACCCACAAAAAATATTAGACAATTACACTTTTGGATTTGACCAAAGGATTAAAGTGGGAGAAAGGGCTCTCTTGGATTTTTTTGAGTTAGGCTCTGCTTTAGGCCAAAGATTAGTACAAGAAGACAAGCGCCGGATAGTAGTAGCAGGAGATGGGAGAGTAACTACTCCGGCACTGAAACACCGGTTTTGGGAAGGGCTATGCCAGCATGATGTAAACACAATCGACCTTGGGCATAATCTGCCTACACCTCTGGCTTATGCTGGACTGGAGTTATATGGTGCAGATGCAGTAGCGGTAATCACCGCTTCGCACAGCTCTTGGGAGTGGAATGGCATCAAGATAAACATCATTAAGAATAGAGACAGTGATGGAGATGGTGAAGATAGAAGAAAGGATTATTCAAAAAGTATTCGTGCCTATGGCAAAGATGTAAAGAAATTCTACCAGGCTTTGCTCCAGCAGGGTTTTGGCGGAGGAGAAAAGCTCACCGTAGCTATAGACCCCTTATGGGGAGCTTATTCGGATTATGCTGCAGAAGTATTACGCTCCTGCGGCCATACCATCATCTGCAATGAATTCCTGCATAATGGAATACGTGGATTTCCGGATGATTTGGAAGGATACAGCTCCGACCCGCACAAAGAAAAAAATCTGGAGCATCTGATAGAAACTGTAACGGAGAGCTTCAATCTGGATTTTGGAGCAGCATTTGATGGGGATGGAGACCGGGTAAAATTTATTGATGACCAGGGCGAAATTGTTTCTGAAGATGAAGTTACGGCGATAATCGCCAGCTATCTAATCTCCGCCGAGCGCTGTGCTCCAGATGATAAAAAACAAGATAAACATCATCAAAAAAAATCAAAAGTGGTGGCGGAGATAAAAAGCAGCAAATTGGTGAAAGATATAGTTGAAGACAATGGCGGTGAACTGGTAAGAGAGCAAACCGGCAGAGTATATATTAAAGAGACCATGGCTAAAGATCCATCTATTGTTTTTGCCGGAGAGCTTAGCGGCCATTATTTTTATCGCCGGGAATTAGCCGGGAAGCCGTTTTATTTTGTGGATACGGGAGAAGATGGGCTGTTTACTCTGCTCTTATTGGGTAAAATATTAAATGAGAAAGGGAAGAAACTCAGTGAGCTTAGAGCAGCGCTTCCCAAATATGAAACCTCGGGTGAGATTAGATATACTTACAGAAAGGGAGAGGAAGTAAACCAGGTGAAGCCAGAGATTGAAAAAATTATAAGATACTTAACTGAGTCTTACGCCCAAGACAGAGATAATTTTATTTCTATCATAAGAGGAGACGATGTGCGTATAGAGAGCACCTGCGGAGATTATCGCTCAGTGGTATTCCGCAGCTCTAAGAACGACCCGCAGAAATTTACATTGGTGTTTGAAGGGAAAACCGCCGGAAGTTTAAGAGAGATAAAAGAGGACTTTTTGCAGAAGATTCATTCCGGAGGCTATACCTGCTTGGAAAAAGGGCTGGGCGAGGTATTGAATAATATATAACGCGACTAAAAGAACAAATGGAGGTATAGAAAATGGCCCAAACATTAGATGATACCGTTGCAGAAGAAGTAATTTCAGCCTATCGTAGAAGAGGAAAAGGTTCTGATGAAGAAATTTTTGTGGATAATACCAGAAATGGAGCCTATTTGGAAATTAATCCTCACACGGGGGAAGTTAGAGAATTAACCAGAAGCGAATATCTTAATTCACCTCACCAAAAATATCATGATGGGAGATAATGGAACGCATCTGCATTGGAAACAAGCTGAACTCAGCAAGAATAGAAGTAGGTGAAGGGCTGGAGACCAAAGTAAATCTTATTGTGGGCGCAAATAATCTAGAGCAGGTCGAAGCCGAGAAAAAGAAAATTGGAGAAGCAGCCAAGCTGGGCGTGCACACTATAATTGACCTAAGTACAGTTAGGATGTCCCCGGCTTTATGGATATACGGCAAAGAACACTATCCGAACATCGCCTTTGGAAAGGTTGCTCCGATTTTAGTTGCAGTAGAAAACCAGGGAGAGATTGCACCAGAAAAATTGTGGAAAGAGATAGAATGGTCAGTTCTTCAGGGAGCTGATTATATGACTTTGAATTTAGTTCCCCTGAAATTAAAAGATTTAGCAGTCGTCCAGGGCAGAGCTTTTCCCACTACCAGCCGGCAGGGAGGGGTGCTGTTGAATTACATGATGAAAAATAAAGTGGATAACCCTTATGGGCCAATCCTCAACAATATTTTTGCTTTATTCAGGGAGTACCATGTCACTATGCATATTGGCTCTACTTTTCGCCCTAGCGGAATTACTGAAGCCTATGATTCTGCACACCAATGGGAATTAAAGCAGCAGATGGAAATGTTCCGCAGGGCAGATGAATATGGCGTGCGGGCTATCGTTGAGCCCATGAGCCACCAGCCGCTGAGGGACATCGGCCCGGGAATAGATAAGCTTCGGGAAGATTTCGGGAGTTACGTTCCTTTCCAGATGCTCGGCCCGATAGTAACAGAAGTTAATTCTAATTGCGACCAGTACGCCGCAGCCAGCGGAGCGGCTATTGCAGCCATGTATAATGTGGGAAAGATAACTACTATTCCACCGCGAGAGCATGTGGGCTTCCCTACTTTACAAGACACTATCGAGGGAATTAAAGCCACTCTTACCAGCGTCCATGCCGGAGATTTGTGCCGGCTGCCTGAGCTCATGGAGCAGGACAGAAAAATCACGGAGCAGAGGGGCATAAGAAAGAGCTGCAACCAACATTCAGAGAAAGAAGGCTGCAATAAATGTATGGAGCTATGCCCATTGTTGGTACAAGCAAATCTTAGCGAATGTTAAATCTGAATCTATGCCCCTTGTTGGTAGAAGCAAATCTTAGTGGAGGTTAAATCTTAATGAAACCCAGAATATTATCTTTGGATCTAGGAGGAACCGCAGTTAAAGCCAGGGTTTATTTTGGAGAGCAAATAGAAAAAGAAACTCTCTGGCACCATGATTATCGTGATTGCGGCTTGGAGAAAGCTAAAACCGATTTACTGAATAAGATAAAAAGTTTTTCCAAAGAGAAGATGGAAGCCATCGGCTTAAGTATGGCCGGACTGATTGCCACAGATGGCTCTTTATACCGCTCCACAGTCTTAACCTCTTTAGAAAAATTCAACCTGCCAATTTTTTTCCAGAAAGAATTAGATGCAAAGATTGTCACTATTGATAATGATGCTGATTGCGGAGCTTTTAGCGAAAAAACTTTTTTCAAGCCTGGAGAGAACGGATTTTTGTATGTCGTAGTCGGCTTCGGCGTTGGCAGTGCCTATGTTGATTCCGCAGGAAATTTGCCCTACCAGACCCGCTTTAATCCCGGCCGCCCATTTTCCGAGCAGGATAATCCCATTCCGAATGATTTAGGGTTGCGAATCGCTCTGCCAAAATCAGAAATCTATCACCAATTATTGAGATATGGGGCAGAAAAAGAAGGCTTAGAAAAAGTAATCAGGAGCAGAGAAAATATTAAAATTGGAAAAATAGCTTCAGCTACAGGAATGAAAACACTTCTGGAGATGTTATTTTCCGGAAGGCTGGAGATGTTAGAAGAATGGTATCATGATAAAATCAGCCAATTCCAAAAAGAAAATCCCCATCAAAAAAATGAGCTTGACCCTAACTTCAACGAAAGAAGCATCGCCAAAAGCTTAAGCCGCTTCGCCGAATCCGGAGATTATTATGCCCGTGCAGCTTTTGAGCTATTAGGTTATTTTCTGGGTTATGGGATTGCCGAGACCGAAAAAATAATCCGGGAAGAAGGCCATCTGGATGGTTTTCCGGAAATCTGCTTAAGTGGATTAATCATGAACTCTTTTAGCTGCTTCAAAAAAGAGCTGCAGAAGAGCCTTTTGCAGAAAAGGGTTGCTTGTCCACCCAGATTGTCACATGATCTGGCCGGCTCTAATCTGCACGGTGCTTATCTTAGAGCAAAGGAGGCTTTGGAACTGACCCTATAATGATTCTATGGTTAACGGAACTAATCCCATGATTAAAGTCGCTCTGGTTAAACAGGAGAATTATAATCCTGAAGAAATACACTCGAAGTTAGAAGAAGTGCTTTCTGCTTCTGGGATCTTAGAGCTAGTTAGTGGCAAAAAAGTTCTATTAAAACCTAATTGCACCGAAGCTTTTTTACCTGAGGAAGGAAGAACCACTCATCCGCAGGTTCTTCGGGGAACAATCAAATTATTACAGTCTGCCGACGCTGCGGTGAAGATAGGAGAATCTTCCAGTGTAGGGATAGATACAAGTTCCGCTTACCGCTCCACCGGCATTGCCAAAATTGCTGAAGAGCTTTCGGTAGAATTAATTGATTTTAAGAAAAGCCGGTACCAGGAGGTAAAAATAGATAATGGTTTAATTCTGAAAAAAATAAAAATCCCCACCGAGATATTTTCCGCAGATTACCTTTTCAGCCTGGCAAAACTTAAGACGAATTATGTCAGCGGCATTTCCGGAACTATTAAAAATCTTAAAGGGCTATTAAAAGATGCAGATAAAAAAAGATTTCATCATCTGGGAATCGCTCCAGCTTTAGCTGACCTAATGAGCTGCCTTCCTCCAACTCTGGGTTTAGTTGATGGAATCTTAGGAAGTGAATTAGATGAACCTAAGAAAGGAAAGGTTCTGGCAGCTTCGGTAGATTTGGTTGCGGCAGATTATGCCTGTGCCAAAATCATGGGCTTAGAGCCTTATTCTGTAGACCACCTGAGATTGGCTGCGGAAAGGGGGAGTGGGGGAGATATATCTTTGATTCCTTCGGAGCTGGAGATTATTGGAGGGGAGATTTCATCTTTTTCAACAAAATTTAAAAGCCAGCCACCGGGAACAGAAAGTTTAGAACAAGAATATCAAGTATTTATCAAAGACGGACAGGCTTGCAGCAGCTGTTTAGGGGCTTTATACCTTTCTTTTAAAAAAGTAAAAACTCAGAGGCCTGAACTTCTATCTATTCTAGCCGGTAAAGAGATGGTATTGGGAGATTATTCCGGAGAAATTAATCCTGAGGCTTTACTGTTTGGTAATTGTGCGGTTCACAAAAATAAAAGCTTTGGAACTGCGGTAAGGGGGTGTGTTCCCACTACTTCGGATTTTATTTCCGGATTGCTTCAATCGGAAAAGATGAAAAAACAGTATAATGATGCCCATTGAGAACCTGCTAATGGATTACTCTTCGCGAAGAATAAATCATAATGATTAATAAAACGAATATATCCCTTTCAAATTTAAACAAATAATTTAAAGAGGTGCAAATATGAAAATATTTATCGACACGGCTAATGTAGAAGAGATTAGGACTGCTAATAGTTGGGGAATTATTGATGGGGTTACTACCAATCCTTCTCTGATAGCTAAAGAAGGAAGAAATTTTGAAGAGGTAGTTAAAGAGATTTGTTCTATCGTTGATGGGCCTATCTCTGCTGAAGTGATTAGCCTGAAAGCAGAAGGGATGTTGGAAGAGGCCAGAGAGCTGGTTAAGATACATCCTAATATCGTAATTAAAGTTCCGCTTACCGCTGAAGGATTGAAAGCTACGAAACAACTTACCACCGAAGGGATTAAAACTAACTTGACGTTGATATTTTCTGCCAATCAGGCGCTGCTGGCAGCGAAAGCAGGAGCTACTTATGTCAGCCCGTTTGTGGGCAGGTTAGATGATATCAGCCACAATGGGATGGAATTGGTGCGGGAGATTGTTACGATGTTCAAGAATTATGGATTTAAGACGGAAGTGATAGTGGCCAGTGTCAGGCATCCTCTTCATGCCAAAGAAGCAGCTTTGTGTGGGGCGCATATTGCTACCATCCCATTTAAAGTGCTCGAGCAGATGATGAAGCATCCTTTAACTGACAGCGGAATCAAGAAGTTCCTGGAAGATTGGAAGAAGGTGGTAAAATCGTAAGTGGACTTTTTACACTGCGTCCAATTTCGGATTTTCCCGGTTTACTTTAATCGTTTTCGGCTGAATATTAACCGGAGAAGAGATGTATTTCTTCCAAAAGTAGAATTTCCGACGGAGTTGGGTGTCTCTTTTTATTTCTGCCCAAGCTCTCCACCAGTGATTTTGTAAGTATGGATTAGTGGGTTTCTCTTTAAAATACAAATAATTCAGCAAGTCATTTAACACTGGAATAAAAATCTTCTCTACTTTTCCTTTAGGTTTAAGGGACTTATCTATTACAATTATTTTCTTCCCCTTAGCCAAAAAATAAAGCATTTCATCGGGTACGCTCCACAGCAATCTCTTGTAGTTCTTCTGCTCTATATCGGTGGAGCGGAAGTAGCACATTCGGTTTCCTTCGGTTTGGGTTAGGTTGTAGTATTTCATTCTGGTTAGGATTATATTTTTTTGGGATTTAGGACTTCATTGACACTAGGTTATACAAATTTTTTCATAAGTATCACTTCACTGCATAAAATTTATAAACTTTTAGGTGCTGAACTGAATTTAAGTAAAGAGGTGAACATTTAAGATGATAATTCATGAAGAGAAAATAGATTCTAATTTTGAGGGGACCATAATTGATCTGGAGACGATTGGTTTTTTTAATGAATATCCTGATTCAAGACGCTATAAAGATATTACACCCGTCCTCTTTGGATTTATAGACAACCGTAAACTAAAAATTCTATGCGCAAAAAAACAAAATTCAATCAACGCACTCAGGGAAAAGATTAAAGAAATCCTGCCTACTCTTAAACGGCCTTTTCATGCCTTTCAGTCTGATTTTGAGAGAGGCACTTTATTTCACTTTATGGGAACTCCGGTTGAGTTTGATTCGGAACTAAATCGGAAAAGATTTGAGAAAAAGGAGAGGGTAGTTCAGGCCCTAAATATTTCTCAGCATGGGGATCCTTTTAATGGGGATGGTTTTAGTTGTATGAAAGCATGGCTGGATGGAAATGTTGATAAAGCAATTAAACATAACCGAAGTTGTTTATTAAAAGAGAGGGATATTCTGAAATTAAGAGGAAATAGAAAGCCGGACAAATTAACATTCAAAAAGTGAATTATTTTAAATTCCTAAGAAACATTTAAATAACTACTTCTTAAACTAAGTAAACAATGGAAGAGCCAAAAATAGCTCCTCTGCAGATGCTTAAGCAGATAAGCGAGGTGGTGTGGGAACTGCCCACGTCTTTTAAAGAAGGGATGAGGGTTCCGGCACGCATTTATGCAGATAAAGTACTTATTGAGTCAATGGATGCGGGTGTCTTCAATCAGGTGTCAAATGTGGCGTGTCTGCCAGGAATCCAGAAGTATGCATTTTGCATGCCCGATGGTCACTGGGGATACGGTTTCCCAATCGGCGGAGTGGCAGCGTTTGATCCCAAAGAAGGAGGCATAATTAGTCCGGGCGGTATCGGTTTTGATATTAATTGCGGTATGCGCCTGATGACTACTAATCTTACCATTGATGAAGTTAAACCCAAAATCAAACCGCTAGTCGATGCGCTCTATAAAGCGGTTCCGGCAGGAGTGGGCTGTAAAGGGTTTGTAAAGATTTCTAAAGAAGAATTTAAAGAAGTGATGATAGAAGGGGCACAATGGTGCTTAAAGAATGGCTATGCTACTAAAGAAGACGTTGAATGTATCGAAGAGCAGGGGAAAATCAAAGGAGCTGATCCCAGCAAGGTTTCTGATTCGGCGATTAAACGCGGGTTTGATCAAATTGGTACTCTAGGCAGCGGAAATCATTATTTAGAAATTCAGGAAGTGCGTGAAGGAAATATTCTGGCTCCAAAAGTGGCTAAAGCAATGGGAATTACTACGCCCGGACAAATAGTTATTATGGTGCATTGCGGTTCACGTGGTTTTGGGCATCAGATCGGCACGGATTATTTACGGACATTTTTAGAGGTTATGCCTAAGTATGGGATTAAGATTTTGGATAGGGAATTAGCGTGCGCACCATTTAATTCTCCGGAAGGGCAGGATTATTATGCAGCGATGGCTTGTGCGGCCAATATGGCTTTTGCTAATCGGCAGGTTATTACCCACCAAATTCGCAAAGTGTTCAGTGAGGTTTTTGGAAAGACCATAGAGGAGATGGAAATCAAGTTAGTGTATGATGTAGCTCACAATATTGCTAAGTTGGAAAAACACAAAGTTGATGGAGAATGGAAAGAGTTGTTAGTACATCGCAAAGGTGCAACCCGAGCTTTTGGCCCTTCTCGAGCTGCTGATTTACCGGCGAAGTATGCTAAAGTGGGCCAGCCGGTGATTTTGGGCGGAAGTATGGAAACTGGTTCGTATCTTCTAGTGGGAACGGATATGGCAGATGATGAAACTTTTGCTTCTACTGCGCATGGCGCTGGCCGGGTGATGAGTCGAGAGGCAGCTAAACGGCAATTCCGAGGAGATGCATTGCAGAAAGACTTGGAGAAGCGGGGAATTTATGTGCATGGAACGACCATGGCCGGATTGGCGGAAGAAGCGGGCGGAGCGTATAAAGATATTAATATTGTGGTAGAGACGTTAGAGAAAGCAGGGATTACCAAACGTGTGGTTGCTCTGAAGCCGATCGGGAATGTCAAAGGGTAAAGATTTATAAATAAAAACGCTTTCTGGAAAGTATGGTAAAAGAACTTATTTTAACTGTAGTTGTTCGTAAAGAACAGGGAAGATATTCCTCTTGGTGTCCAGAATTGGATGTGGCCAGTCAAGGAGATACAATAGAAGAAGCTCGCCAGAATTTACAAGAAGCAGTGGAGCTCCATGTAGAGGCGATGATGGAAAATGGAGATGCTGAGGAGCTGATGGAGAAGCTGGGCTTGACACAAAATGATTTGAAGAGAGACATTCTTGTTTCTGAATCATTTTCCGGAACGTTTGGAGTTCCGTTAGCGATATGAAACTTCCAGCTCTTTTTGGGAAAGAAGTGCTTTCTCTGCTTCAAAAGCAAGGCTTCATCATTAAAAGACAGAAAGGTTCTCATGTTACGCTTTACAAAAGTACTGTTGAAAGAGGTTTGTATGTAACAGTTCCAATTCATGGGAATAAAGAGATACTTCCCAGTACCTTGTTGAGTATTATACGTCAAGCGGGGATGAGCAAAGAGGAGTTTATGGGGTTAGTTGGGAAGTGAGGAGAAGCCAGAATAGCTGGAAGAGTTGTAGCTCTGAAGCCGATTGGGAAGGTGAAAGGGTAAGTTTCTGTTAAAGATGTAATGATATTGAAATGCTGGAAATGAGTAATATTCCCGATACATTTAAATACTATCTCGGTTTTAATACAAAAATGCACTTGACCAAGTCTATGCTGGGGGCATACCAAGAGATTATACACGGGGCAAACACTATTGATAAATTAGCGGGAAAGCTCCATAAATCAGCTAATAGAATCTCAGAAATAATATCTGAGCTGGCAACAAATGGATTTATAATCGGAAAGCAGAAATACCATCAGCAAGACAGCAGGTTAGTAATAGAGATTTCAGGAACGAATTATTCGCTCCGGCTAAGAGAGCTAATGATAGAATATCCTTATATCAAATTTGAAGATATCCTCGCCGAGAGCAAATTGCTGTTTTTGGCGGCTATAAGTGAAGATTGGATTAGCATGAGTGAAGCACTTAAACTATGCCGGATATCTAAACATACTGTCAACAGATATATCCGCAGCTTTCTCAATAGGGGCATAGTACAAAAAAAGCGGGATTTATACACTATAAACGCAAAAATGTGGCCTTTGTTAAGGCAATTTATTCTGGACTATAAGAATTATGGGCTGATAGGCGGACATATAAAATGGAGATTTCAGGAGGAGATGCTTTTTGAGGTTGACCGGGAAGATAATGTCCAAGGAGAAACATCCGGGTTAGTTAGATACCGGGATTATGGCGTATTTGTGGGCGTAATTTCAGCATTATGCTATATCCCTAAAAAAAAGCTGCGCAAAGAAGAGATATTTGTCCATTCTTTGTTTGAGGTAGATGATCCCAGAACCTTGCATCTGGCAGCAACTTTTTATGTAAAGAACAAGCTGAAGTATCTTAAAGTATTGCCGGTAGCAATGAAGTATGGAAAATATACCCTGTTTCAAAGTTTCATGAAAATATTTGAGTCTGAGCAGGATCTACTAAAGCTGGATTTATTGCCGCCTTTTGACAGAAAAGATTTTAAGCGCATGGCGCAGATGTATAGTGTCGGACAAAAATAAATGAGCAATCATTATCCGACACTATATTCGGGGGGCATAATCTATTTGCATAATTATTTATGTCCGCCGTTATATGGGGTAAAAAATGTTTGAAAAAGACCATTTAGAAAGTTGGCTGACCTCGATAAGCGCGCATATACCCGAAAGTATCGTTATATATTTGATAGGGGGCTGCGAAAATTTGTTGTGATAAAGAAAATCATTGGATGTCTAAGGAGTGAGCGGGGAAAGAGAAATATGCATGTAATGCTAAGTATATTTCAGACCTGGCGCTTACTGGGGTTGAACCATTACAAAGAATTAAGGGCTATCGTCTAAAGCCTAATACATACCTTTCTCTTCCAAAAGCTTTAATACTTTTTTACCGGTATTATCATCTAAACCGGTGTCGATTAGAATGGCTGATTTCTCTCCTAATTTAACAACCCCGATATTTGCATGATTTGGGATATAATACACCTGTTCAGTTATTTTTTTTAATTCCATTTTTACACATCTCAGACTAAAACATAACAGTGAGACATTTTTGGCTGTTGATGCCCTTCTATTCTTTGTAATCTGAAGTTTCCTATTTGATTCATTGGTTTATCAGATAAATCTAATGTTTCTATATAAACTTTAACTTTGTCTTTTAAAAGATATTTTTCAGTCCCGCAACCAGGGGCATGATAAGTTTTGCTTTGCCATTGTGCTTTACATACACAACCCCCGCCACATGCAGGGAGATATGCATCTTTTCTACATTGTTCGATATTAAG
>JACRPH010000032.1 GCA_016214025.1 Candidatus Woesearchaeota archaeon | reverse complement strand
ATCGCTATCACGGGCACACCCGGAACGGGGAAGTCTACTTTAGCTAAGCTGCTGGAGAAGAAGTTGGGATACTTTAGACTGGACTTACACTCGCATTACCAAGATATTTCTACGGGTTATGATAAGAAAAATGGGTGTTATATTATAGATGAGAAGAAATTTCTGGCTTTAGTTAAGAGAACCATTACAGAGGAAGAAGAAAAATTTCCGGGAATTATCATTGATACGCATATTTCTCATAGATTACCTAAGCGAATGGTTGAGCTGTGCATCGTCTTAACTTGTTCTGATTTGAAACAGTTGGAAAAACGGCTGAAGAAAAGGAAATATTCTAAAGCTAAGATTAGGGAGAACTTAGATGCAGAGGTATTTCAGACGTGCTTGGTGGAGGCGAAGGAAAGGGGGCATGGGATTAAAGTATTTGATACTTCTAAAAACGGCATTCCTAGAATTCTGATACTTCTAAAAACGGCATTCCTAGAATTCTCATAAAACTTACCCAACTTTTATAAATCCAGTTCTTTATTCTTTAAACCATGTCTCTAAACGTTCAAGACAAACTGCACTTGAAACGATTAATAACCGAGCTCAAAGCACAGAAAGCGCTGCACACTGAGTTCGTTTCAGTGTACATTCCGGCAGAGTATGATATCATCAAAATCATTCAGCACTTAGCCGAAGAGCAAGGCACTGCTTCTAATATTAAATCAGCTATTACTCGAAAGAACGTCCAATCCGCGCTGGAGAAGATGATTCAGCACCTAAGATTGTTTCCTAAAACCCCGCCTAATGGCTTAGCTGTGTTTACCGGAAACGTGGCTGCTACAGAAGGAAAGCAGGATATGCGCGTGTGGAGTATCGAGCCTCCGGTGCCGTTAAACGTTCGTTTATATCGCTGTGACAAGAATTTCATTGTTGATATTCTAGAAGACATGCTGGCAGAGAAAGAAGTTTATGGGTTGGTGGTATTGGATCACCGCGACGCTACTTTAGCATTATTGCGGGGGAAAAGCATCATTACCTTAGCGAAAACCCACTCTGAAGTTCCGGGAAAGATGCGTGCGGGTGGACAATCTGCTCCCCGTTTCGCCCGTGCTAGAGAGCTAGCCAACAAGATGCACTACAAGAAAATTGCTGATTACATGATTGAACAATTCCTGCCGTTAGGAAATAACCTGAAAGGGATTATTATCGGCGGTCCAGGAGTTACCGTCAATGATTTCATGAACCATGATTATGTTACCGGAGAATTAAAGAAAAAGATAATTGGAACTAAAGATTTATCGTACACGGATGATTTTGGATTACAGGAATTGCTGGACAAATCTACCGACTTATTGGAAGCAGAAGAAGTAGCCCGAGAGAAGAAAATCATGGTTGATACTTTACTGCTTTCGGAAAACTTACCTGAAGATAGAATTTTTAAATTAGAGGAACAAGCGGCTAAAGGCGGAACTGAAGTTAAGATCATCTCAATTGAAACCAGAGAAGGCGTTCAGCTCAAAGAGATGGGCGGGATTGCGGCGATATTAAGGTTTGAGATAGGGTGAAAATGAACCTTATCCAAGAAGCTTACTTCCGATTATTCCCCGATAGAGAATTCCCTTACGACGCAGAACTAAATTACAACCTGCGCCTGTCCGATTTTAATTCTAACGTTCGCCTGTATGGGAACAAACTCAGCCTGAACCTAAACCTCCAATGGAAAGATATTGATGATGAGATAAAAATTGGATTGATTCAAACTTTACTGCTAAAAATATTAAAACAGAAAAAAAATACCCCAAACATCGAATTATATCACAACTTCATCAAAAACATTCCTATTCTAACCCCAAAAACTGAAACAGATAATGTGCTTGAGGCTTCATTTCAGCGGGTAAACCGGCAGTTCTTCTCCAACCAGATAGAACCGCCTAATTTAACTTGGGGCACTGATTCCCGAACCAAGCTCGCTTCATACAATTTCCACCGCGATATGATTTCTGTATCCGCCGCATTCAAAACCGCTTCGGAAAGAGTTCTGGATTACCTAATGTACCATGAATTACTGCACAAATGGCAGAAATTCCGGCATAAAAACGGCAGAAGCTTTTACCACACTTCTGAATTCAGGGAAGCAGAGAGGGAATATCCGCAGCAGAAAGAAGTGGAAGAAGAGATAAAAAGGATAATTAAACGACCAGCATCTAAAAAGTCATTATTTGGATGGCTTATTAACTAATCATTATCCACTCTAGGTGCCAGAATAAATGCAATCATTAACTTATCTATCAATTTATATTCCAGCTTAAGAGGATAATCAGTATTGAACTTTAATGTGGCTCTTTCTACTAATTTACCGGCAGCTACCATCTTCTTCAGATATTCTAATGAATATTTGGATTTGAACTTATCATCAATATCGGCTTTGATTATGGTAGTATCATTAGGCTTTATCTCAATAAACGCTTTAGATAAATCTCCTTCGGCTTTAATGGACAACTGCCCTTTTTCACCTAAGAAAGTTACTGATTCAGCTACTACACTTACGTCATCCATAGAATCGGACAATAAGCCTGATTCCATTTCAATAGCATAAGGAAAACTTAACTCCGGGACCCGCTGCTCTTTGCTCTCAATTTCCAACGTAGGAATGGTAAACGAACGGAGGGTATTGCTTTTCATCTGCACTTTAAGCCGGCTCTCTTCCGTTTCTAGAGTAAGAATGTCATCGCCTTTAGCCCTTCTTAAAATCTGCTTTAAATTATTAAGGTTAATAGCCATCTCTTCATCATCTTTAACTTCGTATTGAGTAAAGCAAGTGCTGAGCATGTTAAAAATAACCATCGCCACATTGGCAGCATCCATAGCAATCAATTCTAAGCCGTTCTTAGTAACTTTAAACTTAGCTTCAGTAACTAGCTCAGAGATGATAGAAATGCTTTCTTTGAAATATTTTGGCTCAGCTAAAACTAATTTCATGGTAATCCCTCCACCCTTAGCTTACTTCAGAGTAAGGGCTATTTATAAGATTTGTTGTAATGGAGTGGGTATAAGGAGATAATAGCAAATCTCGTTAATTATGGAACTTGTCGAGATTTGCTAGTATAGTAAATTGCATGGCATAATGTTCCATTATTTTTGCAATTTACTATAACACCAATTCCACAGAATATTGTGCTAAGAATCTGAAGTGAATGAAGTCATTTTAACACGATCCTTTTTCCATCTTCCATTAGGTGGACATTCTTATTTCTATCATAACCCATCTCTTCCGCTAATTCAGCGATGTGCTGGGCTTTATCCGCCCCGGCGTGAGAAGGAATAATATGTTTAGGCTTGAGCAACTCGATTAAATCGCGATGATCTTCTCTGCAGGCATGACCAGAAACATGTATATCCCGGAAGATTCTTACTCCTTTGTTTCGCAGTTCCCTCTCTAAAATATCGCGGTTATTCTTGTTCAATTCTACCGGAATTACCGAGCAGCTGAATATAACTACATCTCCGGAATCAAAGCGATAATCCAGCTCTCCTCGTGATAATCTGGACAATATTGCTTTAGGTTCTCCCTGATGCCCGGTAACCACCAATAAATATTTGTCTTTGCCCTCACGCATAATTTGCTTTAGAACTTTTTCAATTTTATCTTTATGCCGGACGAGTTTAGCATCCTGCCGAAAATCAATCAAGTCAATATTCTGCCCGGCCACTACATAACGAGATAAAGAACGTCCCACAAATACAATCTTGCGGTGAAGCTTTTTGCCTAGCTCAATAATGCTCTTTAATCGGGCTAAATGAGATGAAAAGGTAGTAACAATCATCCCTCTGCCTTCGGCATTTACCCCCAACATTACATCTTTAAGCATCTGCTCGGCTACTGCCTCAGAAGGCGTTTTCTTGTGCTCGTGGGCATATAATGATTCAATAACCAATAAAGTAACTCCTTCTTCTCCTACCTCTTTAAGCCGTTCAAAATTGGGCTTTTTACCTAACATCGGCTGCCGGTCAAACTTGTAATCGTTGGCATAGACTATTCTGCCGTAAGGGGTATGCAAAACCACCATAGCAGTATGAGGAATAGAATGGGTCATATTTACCAATTCTACCGTAATTTTGGAAGAAAGCTTGTATTTAGAATTTAGGTTAAGCGGGACGATGGCATTAGCTTTACTTTTCCAGTCTTCCATCAGCCCATAGTTGGGAACGGCATTCACTTCCAATAACTCCTGATAACTTAATGCAGAGATATCTTCGTCTTGGGTATAACGGATATAATTCTCCATATGCAGCCCCATGTCCAGAATTATCACTTCATCATCTATTTTAATGGCAGTGCTGTTTTTACCGGTTTCCGAATAGCCACCGACGGCGCAGATTTCAATGGGCATAGTATTAGGATTATTTAACTGTTTAAAAGCCTTTGGAAAAATATGCGGGCGGCAGGGATCGAACCTGCGCAGCTACTGAAGCACACGGCTCTGAACCGTGCTCGTTTGACCACTCCGGCAGCGCCAGCGAACGGAGTCCGAACGCTAGCGAGGTCTCCGACACGCCCGCAAAATAGAAATGATGAATTGAGAGGTATTTTATAAAAGTTATGAGAATTATTTTTGGTTAGACAATTTTTGCAATATTTTCAAAGCTTCTTTCGCTTTCCCTTCCGGCACAAACAGATGGTCGTGATAATAAGCAGAAACCACATTAACACTAATTCCCGCTTGAGCTAATGCTGGAGTAATGGCAGCCAGAAATCCTACTGCAGCTAAGTCAGAATTGACGTTTAATGTTATTAAAGACCAAACACTATCGTAAGGAAGCCTGTTCTCATCTGCAACTTCTTTCTCCACGATTAGGGTTACTCCCTCTTCTTCGGGGACGCTCAGAAGAAAATATAATCGTAGTGGTAATCACTGCCCCAGCAGCATATCTCTTTTCTTCTTTTCCAGAAACTTATACACCGTAGAATGCATCGCCCCTTCTATCAGCTTAGCAATCCCCTGCCGGGCAATTATTACCTGGTTCTGTTCTCCAATAATCCCAATAGTCTTTCCGTAAACTGAAATATAAGTGTCAGTAAGCCGCTCCAATTCTTCTCGAGAGGTTCCCCCTTTGCCGATAATCCTGCCTTTTATCCGTTCCATATCATTCTTGCTGCGTACAACTGTGTTAAGGTCGATTAGCTCCAACGCATAATCGGTTTTAAGCAATAATAATGCAATTTTAGGATTAAAGCCCCTGCCAACAGCTTTCACAATTTCTCGAGTAGTATACAGCTTTAATCCATCTTCGCCGGTAATAGCTACCAATCCATCTTTAGCGATGTTTAACTTGCATCCGCTGTGGGCTTCCACTAATTTCTTGGTATCGCCGTCTTTGCCGATAAGCACCGCTACTCTTTCTTCAGGAATTCTTAATTCATACACTCAAAATCGGCTTTAACTCCCAGCGAAGTGAAGAAGTTTACGATATTTCTTACATCCCGTTCCAGCAGTTCTTGGGAATTAGGGGTTTTAGTCAAGGTTCCTTGAGAAAAGTCGATGAAATAAGGCTTCTCATTGTAATTTAGGATATTAAATGCAGATAAATCTCCGTGTATCAAGCCTTGCTGATAAAGTTTTCTCATCTGTCCTATCACTTCTGCAAAGAATTGTTTAGGATGCTTAGGCTTTAGGTCTTTTAACGGCAACGCTGGGCTTTCATCTCCAATCATCTCTTCTATAATAATGTTGAACTTCCACGCAATCGGTTTAGGTGAATTTATCCCAGCGTCTTGTGCCCGATGTAAGTTTTTAAACTCGCGTTGCGTCCAGGCAAAGATTATCTCGCGCCGTTTGTTCTTAAGGTTTTCATAACGTGAATCCTTGCGGATATAATCATACATCCGTTTAAAATCACAATTCTGCAGGCGGTAGATTTTGACAATAACCAGTTTATCTTCTCTTTCAGCGAGAAATACATTACTCTCTTTACCTACTTTAACTGGACCGAGCAATTGGTCAAAATAATTTCTACTGTGAAGCTCAAACAGGTTGCGTTCAGTAAACTCGTCGAATACGCCTTTTATAGTTCTAAATCGTTCTTGGCCGGTTCGGGTAACCATAGTATATTAAGAAGATAGCGGGGGTGTTTAAATATCTTTG
>JACRPH010000031.1 GCA_016214025.1 Candidatus Woesearchaeota archaeon | reverse complement strand
GCGCACACTAATTATCTGGTCTACAGCAACTCTAACGGACAAATAGCCTGGACTAATGCCGGGTTCTTAAGCAATCTTACGCTTAAAGGAACCGGGGGTATTGGCCTATCTGTTGCAAATATCGCTCTTAACTCTAATCTGGCTGCTCTTAACACCTCCGCATTTACCATGGGAAACATAAATTCCAGTGCGAATATTACTATAAATGGATTGAGCTTTAGTGATATTACGGCAGTAATCAAAGATCCCCTTTATCGCACTTCATCAGGACAAGTAACTGGCTCAGATTGCCTTGGTTCTGGATGTACTCAAATTAGCTACAACAGCGGAACGGGAACACTAATTTTCAACACCACCAGCTTCTCCAGCTTTACGGCACAAGGGAATACTCCCGCCGTTCCTGAATTCAGCGATTATGCCATCATACTGATTATGATAGTAACCATCGGCGGGTTCTTGGTGATGAAGAAAAAGGAGAAGTAAGGTTTTATTTTTTAGTACTTTAATACCCTCAACCCGGGAATTCGAACGAAGTGAGCATCACGGGTTACTAAAGTTTCTCCATTACTTATGGTTGTACCCGCTAGTTTCACAGTTGTTCAACTGAATAACTAGTAAACTTTATAAACCCATGCGCTTTTCCTGCCATTAATGGAGGTGTTGGACGTTCGGAAAAGTATGTGCATAGCGTCTTCAAAACCCTCGATGAGAACGTCGATAGCTCTGCTTCCCCGTAGGGGGCAACCCCCGCGACGAGCCAGCTTCTACAAAGAGCAGGGGTTTTGACTTTATGACGCTATGCACATACTCGGAAGAAAAGTTATCTAGAGCTATTAGTGCTGCCTCCAGAAGACAAATCCTACGGCTTCTGGCTGAAAATGAGCTTACAGTTAACGAAATTGCAGCTAAAAACAGTATGTCTAAGTCGCTTACATCTAAGCATCTTACTTTATTATATGATTTAGGTTTTCTGGAAGCTAACCTACAACCCCCATACAAGTATTATTCTCTCAAAGATAACCGATTGAAAACCCTGCTGGAAGAATATGATAAAACTATTTCCTCTTTATCTTCTACTGGCTTAGCTGAAATTCAAGAAGAAAAATTATCCCGAGCGATTAGTGCTTTTTCCCGCCGGCAGATTTTACGTCTCCTCGCCGAGAAAGAATCAACCGTAACTGAAGTTGTATCTTATACCAAGATGTCTAAATCCCTTGCTTCCCGCCATCTAAAATTGCTCTATGATTTAGGTTTCTTGAGCGCGAACGTCCAACCTCCCTTCAAACGTTACTCGCTTAAGATTCCACAGATGAAAACACTGCTGGAAGAATATGATAAAATTATTGGAGCAACATGAAGCCCAAGAAGATTGAAATTAGGAAGCGTACCCGAACCCAGGTGCATCTGGTAGAGAAAATAGGAGTTGCAGTAGTAGTGTTAGCTTTAGTAGTATTGATTGGTGCATTGATGCTGGGCTTCTCTTGGGAGAAAATAGTCTTCTCTGGAAGTTCAATCACTGGAGCAGCGGTGGAAGAAAGCCTTATTACTGCCGGAGGAATGGGAGTATTAGGCAGTGGCAGTGGAGAATTAGGAATACAGGCAGATGCCAATTCTACCTCTTGTGGAAATGTAACCGGAAGCCTGACTTTAACTGCTAACATAACTACTACCACCACCTGCTTCACCATAAACGCTTCGAATATCGTTTTAGATTGTGCCGGGTTTACCGTTACAGGGGATAAGGGTTCAGACGATTATGCTGTAACTAAAGAGGAGTCAGCGGAGACACCACTGATAATATGAACAGCATTACTATATTTAATAACACTTTTATTAATACAACTACCGGAATAGAGATCGGCGGGGGCGGAGCTAAAGCTAATTGGTGGAATATTTACAATAATTCATTCAGTGGTGCAGGTATTACTACCGGCATAAATGTATATTATGTTTACTATCTTAACATTACCAATAACTCTTTTACGGACAATTTTGTTAATTACGCCGTAACTTTTAGCATTTGGAATCAGAATCTCAACCTGTGGAATAATTACTTCTGGGGAAATGATGGGGTCAACGGAGCTAGCTCTTCAACCAATACCTCCCTTTGTGTAAATGATATCGGAAATTTCTACAATGGTTCGGTGGACTTAGCTGAAGTTCCAGCCAAAGATTGCGGCCCTACTCCTAAAGCCAGGGAGTGCATAGTTTCGCCTGGGGTGGAGCCAGCGCCACTTATGCTGACTTAAGAACCGCTGTTTATAATACGTTTAACGGAACTAACCATACTATCTATTTGCTGGAGAATCATAGTACTAATTATTCACAAATTGACACCGGGGCTGACGATGCTGCGGTAAATACAGTTAGGAATACTTTAGAGATTAATTGTCTGGGATATACTTTCAGTGATCCTACTGCTGGCTCTACCATCATCGGTATCTATGCCAATGGCGAAAGTTTTTTAACTGTACACAACTGCACCATCTCTAATTTTGATTCAGGAATTTATCTTGTATCTTCCAGTTCCAATTCTTTTTACAACAATACTTTTGAATCTGGAACGGAGCAGTATGGAATAAAGTTTTCTTTAACAACCATAGCCGATACAAATATCTCTAATAACACATTTACCTCCGGGTTCACCCAAGCAGGGATAAGTATTACGAATAGCGCCAACAACAAAAACAATAATATTTGGGGGAACTCTTTCTGGAGTGGAGGAATAAGTATTGGTGCTAGTGCAGTGAATACCACCACCTGTCAAGGCGCGTATGGCAACTTCTATAATGGAAGCGTGGCTACAATAAATGTTCCTGCTGGCGATTGCGGGCCAACTCCCTTAGGAGCAGTATATGTCAATCAATCGGCCACAACTAATTTCACTTGGAATGGCAGCAGTGCTACTTACTCGGATTTGAGAACCGCGGTATTCAATACTTGGAATGGAACGAATAATACCGTATTTCTGTTAACAAATCACAGTACTGCTACGGACTATACTGATGGAGCGCTTGCTGCTGCGGTCAGCACGGTAAGAAATAATGTTAACATAAACTGCCAGGGATTTACGTTCAGCGACCCCACTGCTGGCTCTGGAATTAATGGGATTATATCTCAGGGAGAGATTGGAATTAACATATTTAATTGTATAATCTCCAATTTTGATAAAGGGGTGGTGATTGGACTTTCCGATGGCACTCAATTAAATATATATAATAATACTTTTGTAGCTGGTGATGAACCGTACGGCATATATTTCTACGATGGAGATGGAGTTAATATCACCAACAATACGTTTACGGGAGACTATACCAGCAATGCGATTGGCTCGGATGGCAGCGGAGAAACTAACACCAACATCTGGCTGAACCAGTTCTGGGGAGCTAAAGGAACTGCTGCCATTGGAGTAAATGATTCTTTCTGCATTAACGGCCTGGGTAATTTCTACAATGGCAGTATTGCTATTGCTGGTGTTCCCGTTGCCGACTGTGGTCCCACACCTAACTCCAACGTCAGCGTAAATAGCAGTCTGTCTGCCAGCAGTTGGAGCTTCTCTACTGCAGCTGATGCTAATCCCATCTACAAGAACCTGCAGGAAGGCTACTATAACCTCAATGAAAACAAAAACATGTTCCTAACTGAAAATTATCAAACTGCTTCTACCACTCAAACCCTCCGCAACGGGACTACGTTGAACTGCCAGAACAAACACATTAACTCTAGCGCGGATGCAATAAATATTGCTGGAGAATTCACCAGCTCCAATGGCAACAACATAATTAATTCCACCTTTAACATCCCCGGAGCGAATGATGTGTATTCCAGCACTGCTAATAATAACTCTATTATCAACTCCGTATTCAACCGCTCCGATTTAGGATTCACTGGAACCGGCTCGTGGATACAAGTGAAGTGGTATGTGGATGTAAACGTAACCAATGGAACCGCGCCTTTAGCTAATGCTACTGTAAACATCGCTAATTCCACTCCTGTTACTGTATTTGATGGGCTAACCGATGTTAATGGACAAATCGCACAACAGACTCTCACCGAATTCTGGAGAAACAGTACCCTTACCGTGTATGAAACTCCGCACAATGTTTCCGGAAATAAAAGCGGATATGCCTCCGATTCCACCTTAGTAAATTTAACTGTAACTAATAGTACTACCGTTGTATTAAATTTGACCAACATCCTTTACCCTGACTTAAAGATAAACCAGAGCGACATAACCTACACCGCAGGAACCATCCGGCAGAATGATACCGTAGTGGTTAATGTTACGATATATAATCTGGGGAACTCCAATGCTACTGATGCCAATATCTCATTTTATGTTGGTGCCACACTCAACCAGTCCCAGTTGGTTAATATTAGTAATGGCACTTCACAACTAATCCAATTTAACTGGACAGCATTAGGTGGCAACCATACTTTAGAAGCAAGGGCCGACCCGGCTAATCTCATCGCTGAATCTAATGAAACCAACAACAACGCCACCAGCAACATTTCCATCAAGTATGTGGCAGTGCTACAATATCTCTCACCCACCGGAAGCTTCCCCCGTGGAAAAGATGTGGCGGGAGAAGATGCTTTGTTTGAAATAAGTAATACGCTAACCGCATTAGCCCGAGTATATGACCTATACAACTCCTCGCATACATTTTCGGCTAATTGCAGTTTCTACTTCAATGAAACCTTAATCGGGACAAATTTAACTAATTCCTCGGGCTATTGCAGCTACACTTTTGACAAGACTAATTATTCTTATGG
>JACRPH010000030.1 GCA_016214025.1 Candidatus Woesearchaeota archaeon | reverse complement strand
TTCAAAATATCTGAAATCCACTTTTCCATATATTCCCTATAGGGCATAAGTATTTAAGCTTTTCGGTTTATAATTTTATACTCGATAAACTACAAGAATAATGGAATTATACCCTAAAAAATTGCGGAGTTAAGGTTATAACTAATATCATATTTGCTAATGAAATTAATAATGAAGAAAGAAAAAGGGGTGTTTAAGCTAGGAGTGGTTGTAAGTAGAATCTTCTCTATTAAATTGTTATTCTCATTGTTTTTGCCTCTGTTTATCTTTTCCATTCCAGGAGAACTTACTGAACTGTCTTTTAGTGAAATGGTAAACATTGAAATGCCTCTATTAACTGATACGCTCACCTCTTACTATTCAGAAAACTTGCCGGCAGAAGAAACGGTGGAAGAAACCGAACCCTTAAATGAAACTAATGACGATATCATAATGGAAGATGAAATTTCAGAAGAGGAACAGCTCCCGGCTGAACTAATACCTGAACAACCGGAAGCGAAAGAGGAGTTTCCTGGAGATGGCAAAGTTACCAATGAAACTAAAGAGGTCAATGACACGATTGATCTGCCCCCCTCCAATGAGACGGTGATAGAAGAGCCTTTAGTTAATCAAACCCCACCGATAAATGACGCTCCAGAAAATATAACCACGGGAATTATCGATAAAATAGCTTTAAACGAAACTTTAACTAACCAAACTCAACCTCAAACCGAGCTTAATCAAACGAATCTTAACCAAACTGAGCCTATTAAGCTTAATGCTCCACCGCAGTTTATTTTCATTTTAGATCAAATATTGAATTTAAATGGCAGTTTCATACTCAATTTAACAGAAATGGTCAGTGATTTAGATAATGACCGGTTAAGTTATTCTTTTTTAGGGGGAGAAAATTTTACTGTAGATATTTTTGATGCTCAAGTTGTCTTCACTCCAGAAGTTAATTTTAGCGGAACTTCATGGTTTATCCTTATTGCAGATGACGGGCTCAATAAAACTTACAGCAATAATTTTACCATTGAAGTAAAAGAAAATAAAATTAATAGTACTAAGCTGATCCTCATTGAAGAAAAAACAATCCAACTGCCCGCAGAGATAAACCAGCCGGTGGTGTGGAAGAAAGAAATTGTTTTCTTTAATAATAATGAAGAAGAAAAGGAGCGGGTTGAACTGGAGCTATTTGTGCTAAATAATTCTTTCAATGTTTCATTTAGGGATAATGCTGGTTCAGGTAATAATTCTGAATTCTACTTAACTCCATTAACAACGGGTAGCCTTACTTTTTATTACCTAACCGAACCCCCCAAAATCAATGAAACCGAAACCGAAGAAGAAGGCAAATGGAAAAAAGAAGCGGTTATCTCTTCTGAAGAGCATTACGAGAATATTCTTTCTTATGTGAACATTACTGAAACCGAAAAAGAAAATGTACATCTTTACTTTAACGATAATGGAACAAAAATTGACATCACTACTAGTCCAAGTTATAATGTAACTTATTACGACACTAACCACAACAGTTTGATTGACAAGCTCAGCTGGATAACTCCCCATTTGAGTGCGCAATATTTTGAAGTTGTAGTTGATCTTACGGTGATAAATGTGCAGAGTTATCCGGTGGTGGGCGGGGAGTGGAAAGTAGAGTTTAATACTACCGGAACCGCGGACTTAATTATTTCCGGCTTTAACGGCACTGGATTCGGCTCAGACTTGGAATGGCTGGAATTGAAGTGCGGCAACCAAACTTTAAATGCTTCAGTGGGGAACAACTCTTTTAACAATTCTATCCTCTATGAAAATTATTTCTGCGCTCAAACTGGCAGTGAAGTGAGCAAAGTCTTAACTGAAGGCACCCATACCTTAGAGTTCCGATTTGGAGCCGATGTGGAATATGCCTACAACAATGCTTCAGTTAATGGCAGCAACTCCAACTTAACTTTATGGGATGAGGTAGATAACGGAAATGGCAACACCAAATATCCCAGTGATAGCGTAACTTTCTATGCCCGCTACGTCAACAGCACTTCGGGAAACGCTATTAATGGCAGCAACATTTCCTGCCAGATAAAGTTTGATATTCTGGGCTGGAACTCTTTGAGCAATATGACTTATGTTTCAGCCAATTCCCGCTACGAATATAATCGTACTTTTGGCACTTCAGGCACGTTTAACTGGAACGCTACCTGCAACGGCTCGGCTTTGGGGTATAATATTCTCAGCACTATCGATAATGTTACCATAAACAAAAGCATCGTAACAACCTATACTAACCGTACTCATGTCATTAATTCTTTTACCCTTACTGCCACACCCACCATTGATGGCAATCCCTGCACTGATGCCGCTTGTGCCAGCTCCACGGAATGGAATGACAGCCTCTCTAATGCCCGTTCCATTGTTGATGTTGATGACGGGCTGCTGGGAGATCTGCAGGTAAGGGTTAAGCATGATAATACTTATCTTTATGTCTTCGCTGATTTTATTATTGATACTTCTAATCAAGTTGATGATTTTGTTAATGTGGTGATTGATACGGCGAATACTGGCGGCGCTGCCCCTACCTCAAATCACTGGCGTTTTGAACGTTCAGGCGGTTCTAATCCCACCAGTAAAGCTTATCGGGGCAATGGCACAGCTTGGGTGGAAAACACTTCTTTTACTATAGGTAATTCCCGCTGGAACGTTAGTCATAAAAATGGAGCTTCTCCCGTAGCTTCAGGCAACCATCTTACGTTTGAATATAGAATTAATATGTCGGCGATTGGCTCTTCGGTTAATAGTACAGTTGGATTTATGGTGCATGGCTATGGTTTGCCCTCAGCCAGCGGAAATACTTATTGGCCGGCGATTGCGGATAAAAGTGATGATGATGATTACGATGTGCCTGGATTCAATTACACTACTGTCAACGGCTCCAGTACGGATGCGGTTAATGCCTTGCCCGATACCTGGGGGAATTTAGTGCCGAATATGGATGTTCCGACGACCTATGCCCAAACTGTTACTGAAGGAAACATGACTATTTATGAACTGCACTACACACCCTATACTGCGGAATATATCGTGCGTGTCGTCGGCGCTATTAATGGCACCGCATCTAAAACCAATCTTTCCCGTGTCGTGGCTAATTCGGATAAGTCGTTAGGGGCAGTGCACAACAAAACCAGCCAACTGTATGTGGGAGATAATATTGATTTGTATGTTAAAGACGACCAAAGAGTCCTGAAGCCATTTATATTTCTCAACCGCTTTATGGCGGTTTATAATAAAAGCGGGGTGAGCTCTAATTTAACTGCGCCCACGGCCAGCTCTACTGAATGCACTATTACCGACAATAGCTCGGCTATCAGCAGTATTTTGTGCACGGCCGAGAATAATGACCTCAGGATAACCACGCGGTATATTAATCGGGCCGAAAATACCCACATGATCATGTTTTTTAAAGCCAGAAATATATTAAATTCTACTAATATTACCTCTACTAAACTGTATAATTACTTTGATTATGATTTAACTAAGCCTTCTGGTTCGGAAACTGAGGATGACTTTTATGCCATCATTCAGCATGTCGATAACACCACTGTCAGCGAGCAGGTCAATAAAGAAGGGCAGGTGGTGTGCGACTCCCATGGGGAAGCCTATGCCACTGACTTAGGCAAATGTTCTGAAGCCGTCAATGATTCCTTTTTTCTGCAGCAATCCAAAGGCAGCGGAGAAGCGGGCGGAGTGATTTTTGGCACCGAAGCCACTAAATTTGTTCCCAACAGCGCTCTTTCTACTTTTATTGGGTTTACCAATCCCTCTACTGATACCGATGGAAAAAGAGAAGTTCCCGATGAGATAATTGATGTTTCCCAGACCGGATTAATGAACAAAGCCGATTTGGCCGGCGCAGTGCAGGTTATTGGAGGGATGCTCCAGCCTGATGAAGAAATTCTTAAATATTTTGCGTTGTCAACTGCCTCAACTGAGGCGCTGCTTATCTCCACGGTTAATGAAGCGGTTCCCGGCGTTCCGATTGATATCGATGAAGGCAGCCCTTATATCGTTTTGAACGGAACCACCACCGCAGTCACTCAAGCCGGAGCGTATACGCCTTTAAATATGATAACTGAAAAAGCCAATACCGGATTCCTGAGCATTACCGTTAATCAGACCTGCAACATTACTGACCCTAATGGAAACGTAGTGGTACAAGGAAGTTATGTGTTTAACATTACTGCTACTGAGCCGGTGGTTAGCACTTATTGCGGCGGTGCTACGGTAAGTGATATGTTTGCTTTTAATGTGAATAATTCTTTCATTCCCGGAGTATATACCCAAACCGCATATGTGTTTGTTATCGGTGATACTTCTAAAAATGATCTGGGAGTAAATAATTTCACCATCCTTACCGATTATGTAGGAAACGTAACCGTCGCGGTGGACAATAACCTTAAGAACTGCAACGAAACCGTAAATATCACCGTCAACGTTACTAATATCGGAAATACTAATTTTACCGGCAATCTTACCGTTGATTTGTATTATTCTGACCCGCTGGCTTATTACCAGAACCTGTTTAATTCCACTATAAACGTCACTAAAGACGGAGTATATTCTACTCAACTGCTCAAGAATATTACTGAATGCCCGTTCAACCGCAGCTACACCATCATCGCTAACTTTACCACCAGCGACGAAACTAACGGGACGGAGAACAGAAATGCCACTAACTTTTATACTTTTCCAGTGTGGAGCTATGATTACGGCACGGTAAGGGGAAATTTAACTCTTAAAGACGGAAGTGATAACCTCAACTATCGCTGGCTGGTGGACAATTATACTGGAAATGTTTTTGTAGCGGATGCCGATTCGTCCATCAGCTGGATGCAGCTTTATCCTCTGGGAATTAAGAACGATTCCACCACCGCAGCTTCTTCTGATTTCACTGAAGCAGATACGGCTCTGGGAATTACTGAAAATAGAGATGACAGTATTGCTGATTTATTTAGCACCGATGGAACCACTGCACAAAATACTTCCTCCATTAAAGTATTTGGCCGGACTTTAACTAATACTTCAATTAAAACCAGCACCAATAACACCAACTTTTATACCGGCATTTTATGGGACGCTTCTGACTCTACTAATAGTGAATTTGATGCTACAGATAAAGAAGATATAGTATTTATCACCGAACTCAATTACAACAAAACCGGCGCTTATGGCACGTATGATTATGAAGTGAGAGTTCCTTCCAAATTGAACGAGTACAAAGGCAGCACTAATGAAGTTTATTTCTATGCGGAATTGAAATAGAAAGTAGAGAAGAAAATCTACTCTGTACTTAAGAAAATAAGAAAAGTTGTATTTGTTTAGCATCATAAAGTCAAAATCCAATCCCTATCGACTGCAAGAGCCGCAGAGGGATGGCTCCTACGGAGATGCGGCTCCAGCGATATTTATGACGAAGATTTTGAAGATGCTAAACAAATACGAAAAGTTTAATAATATTTGGAGGTTATCTAGGTTTCAAAATGAAAGAATCCCAAACTTTAGAATTTAAGAAATCATTAGCCGAGAAAAAGGAAATTCTAGAGACAATTTCTGCTTTTGCTAATACCAAAGGAGGAGAGATTTTTGTAGGAATAGAAGAGAATAAAGATGGTACAGTAAAAGAAATTGTTGGTATCACAATTGAAGGGAAAGAAATTGAAAACCTAACCAATGAGATAAAGCAGAATACTGATCCGGTTATTTTTCCTTCTATAGAAACAAAGACCATTAAAAATAAAGAGGTTTTGTCAATAGAGATTAAAGAAAGTCCATTCAAGCCGGTTTTTGCTGGAAGAGACACTTTTATTAGGGTGGGAAAAACAAACCGAAGGCTTTCCAGTCAGGAAATCAAGAGGATGGCTAAGGAAAGTGTTGATTATAATTATACGGAATTAATCTGTAAAGAAGCGACCTTAAATGATATTGATGAAGAGAAAGTGAAGTGGTTTTTAAGAAGAGCAAAAGCGGAAAGAAATTTTGATGTTGATTTGAAAACCCCTTTAAATGAAAGCTTGGAAAGGTTAAAGTTAATGAAGAAGAATCAACTTACAAATGCAGCAATTTTATTATTTGGCAAAGAGCCACAAAACTTTTTCCTGCAAGCAAGGATTAGATGCGGGAGGTTTAAAGGAACAACTGCTATTGATTTTATTGATATGAAATTAATTGAAGGAAACATAATTGATCAAGTAGACCAAGCAGAAAAGTTTATTCTTTCTCACATTAAAAAAGCAGCTAAAATAATTATGTTTAAACGGGAAGAAGTCTGGGAATATCCTCTTGATGCTCTAAGAGAGGCTATAGTTAATGCTGTTTGCCATAGAGAGTATGCTCTTCCTGGCAATGTCAAAATTGCTATATTCGATGATAGGATAGAGATATCAAATCCGGGTAAGTTACCTGAACCACTTACTCCATCTATGTTAAAGAAAAAACATGATTCTATTCCCAGAAACTTTTTAATTGCCAACAATTTCTTTTTGATTAGAAATATTGAGCAGTGGGGCAAAGGGACTAATAAGATAGTAAAATGGTGCCTTGACCACGGCCTGAAAGAGCCAGATTTTAATGAGATTGGCGGGGGATTTGAAGTTGTATTTTATGCTCCTAAAGATATATTAAAATTAGTCCCGGAAAAAGGGAAAGTAGATTTAAAAGAATTAGGTTTGAATGAGAGGCAGATTGAAACTTTAAGGTTGATAGTGAATGAAAATTCCATATTTACAAATAAAAAATATAGGGAATACTTTAAAATAGGAAATGCTACAGCAAAACGAGATTTGATGAAGCTGGTAAAGTTAGATCTGGTTGAGAAGATTGGCATTGGGAGGGCGGTTAAATATAAAAGAAACCCATGACCCGAAAACTGAAAATATGACCTGAAAAATGACCCGGAACTGCTCTCTATGCTTTTCTCTTATGGCACGTATGATTATGAAGTGAGAGTTCCTTCCAAATTGAACGAGTACAAAGGCAGCACTAATGAAGTTTATTTCTATGCGGAATTGAAATAGGAACGAAACGTTTAAATACTAAAGTGAATAACACTATTCATAAAGTGAATAACATGAGGCAAAAAACACTGCTTAAAATTATAGGTTTGATGAGGAAAGAACTAGGTAAGGGAAAGACTATTTTGGAAATCTCAAAACAGCTGAAAATAGGGTATAGGCCGGCATATAATCACATAACCGAGATGGAAAAAGAACAGATAATACTGGTCGACAGAATCGGCAGTTCAAAACAATGCAAGCTAAACTTAGTTAATCCTAAAGCCCGGCATCTTTTAGAATCATTAGATATGGCAAGAAAAGAAGAAATATATATCAAAAATCCCAGACTAAAACCAATTCTAGAAAGCTTAATTCTAAAGCTTACAGAAAAATACCTCTCTGAAATTTATTCTATTATTCTATTTGGAAGTTATGCAAAAAGCACTGCCACAACCCAATCGGATATAGATTTGATGTTTATAGTAAATGATTTAAAAAATAAGGCATTAAGGGAACTAATAGAAAGAGAATGTGCAAGCTATCACTTTTCCCATAATATTAAAGTAAGCCCATTAATTACTGATATTGAAGAGCTAAAGAAAATGTTAAAAGCAAAGGAGTTAAATGTGGGAAAAGAAACCAGAGAATCGGGCATATCTTTATACGGCCATGAAATGTTTTGGAGGTTGATAACATGAAAGGCAGAAAAGACGTTTTAAAAAGAAAGATAAAACGTTATCTGAAAAACAAGCAAATTTTCAAATCTGATGAGCACAAAAAACTAGAAAAGCCCTTCTTGACTAAAGCAAGAAAAAATTTTACAGTTGGCAATCTTCTGTTTAGAATTTCAGAACAAGAAGGCCTCAAAAAGATGATTAACCTTGCTTCAGATTTCGAGGCTTATGATTGGGTGATTATTGTTTCCTATTACTCAATGTACAGTTCTGCCCTGGCCTCACTTGCCAAGTTGGGCTTCAAGTCAAAAAGTCATGCTGCAACCCTAACCATTCTTGAGCATCATTATGTTAATGAAAGCAAAAGCTTGGAAACAACAGATCTTCATAAGCTGGTAAAAGCATACACTATAAGTGAACAGCTTATCACTAAATTAATACAAACTAAGACCAAAAGAGAAACTGCCCAATATGATGCCACTCCAGCAATTTCCAAAGAAATGGGCCAGACTGCCTTAAACGATGCTGAGGAGTTCATAACCAAGATGGAAGAGATTTTGGGCTAACAGTGTTCATTACTGAACTCAATTACAATAAAATCGGCGCTTATGGCACGTATGATTATGAAGTGAGAGTTCCTTCCAAGTTGAATGAATACCAAGGCAGCACTGATGAAGTTTACTTTTATGCGGAATTGAAATAGTGCTTGAAATAGGAAAGCTTATATAGGGGTGTCAACCAATAGTTGATAATTGTCAACAAAATGATTACAACAACACAAAAAATATTAATCGCACTTATAAAAGATTTTTCTGCCACCCATACTGCTACTTCTCTTGCCCAACAGTTGAAAATGAGCCGCTGGGGCGTATGGAAAATAATAAAAAAACTTCAACAGGAAGAAATTATTGTTATCAAACCTACCGGAAAAGGAAAAACAAGCGCCCAAACCATTCACTTGAATTGGAGTAATAAACTGACTGAGAAAACGATTACTTTGGCTTTAGCCCAAGAATCTTCAAATTACCAGCGCTGGTGTTTTAATTTTGCTGAGCTAGAGAAGGAAGCTGATTTTCTGCTTTTGTATGGAAGTGTACTTCACTCTCCTAAAACGGCCGGAGATATAGATATTCTAAGCGTTGCCAAGGAAAACAAACTATCAAGAATAAATAAGCTTATTTTTGCTATCCAAAAAACCCAGGAAAAGAAAATTCATTCTTATAATTTTACTGCTAAAGAATTTGTTCAGGAATTACAACAGCCCAATAAAGTTTTTGTGGATGCTTTAAATAAAGGGGTGGTCTTATTTGGCCAGGAAAAATTTGTTCAATTCATAAAGGGGTTTTGCAAATGACGAAAGAAAAAGTGTATGATTGCTTCGCTACTGCGAATAAAGAAGAACAAAAAGGAATGAAGCATAAAGGCCTTCTCTTCACCAAGCCAAATCAGGCAGAAGCAAAGGGATTTATTATCTAAGCAAAGAAAAATCTGGAACTTTGTTCATTCTATAGAGAAAAAGGCTTTGACTATAAAATTCCAGAAGAATGGTTTTACACTTTATATTATTGTGCTCTTGCTATTTTAATCATGTTTGGAGTAGAAAGCAGAAGCCAAAGATGTACTGCTCTTTTCTTGAGATATGTTAAAGATAAAAGACTTATTGAATACGATGATGAATTCATTGATAGAATTCAGGTTTACAAGCAAAAAGAGGAATTATCCGATGTTGACGAGAGAGAAAAAGGAAGATATAGTTCCCTTATCCAGATGAAAGAAGTGTTGCAAGAATATGAAGAGATGATGGCTTTATGCAAAAAAGCTATTTCGCAGTGTGAAGAAATTACCTTTTCTGAAAGAGTATTTACAGTTCCGGAGGAGATTTTGGGTAAAATTAACAAAAGCTAGAACCGAGGTTTATTTTTATGCGGAGTTGAAATGAACTTGATTTTAAAACCCCAAAACTCTTAATATTCAGTTTTTATTAGCCTATCCAAGGCTTTAACTCCTTTCTTATAGTAAGTGACATTAGTTTTTGTACAAAATGTCACTTACTTATTAGGAGATGACATACTCTTTGTATAAAAATTTATGTCATCGAGTATAGTTATCCAGATGTTTTTAAATTTCATCCCAAAATAATTTTGACAAATCAATCCAATTCTTCGCATCTAAAACTCTATAAAAGACAGTTTTAACCGGTTTGTTTTTTAAGGGCTTGCCTATTTTTGCATCTCCTTTATAATAGCTCATAAGAGCTTGCTGCATTTTCTTTATATCGTCCCCGGATAGATCTGCCAATTGAATCTCAATTTTTTTCAGTTTTTCAAATATACTAATTATATCGTCTGCTTTAATCTGATTCTCAATTAAATTTAGCAATAGTTTTGTAAAAAATTGTATTTTAGAAATTCGTGCAGCCCAATAATCTGGAATCAGCCATTCTTCTTTATTCAAGTAATTAGCTCTAAAATTAGTAATACTGTCTCTTAAATTCTGTGAAAGTTCTGAGGAACCACAATCAAAATATTTTTTCTTTTCCAGACTTTCGATGATGTCAATTAAAACTTCTTTTATTGATTTATCCATCTTTCGATATTTTAATTCAATGGGCGTCAGATGCTCAATTGTAAAAAAAATGTCGTTTAGCACTTCTTCATTGGCAATAAAAAAATCAATAAGATAGGTTAAATCATAGATTTGTTTGAAGTAACTTTCATAATCATCTTCATTTTTAGCCAAAATGCCTACGGTAGAATCAGCTAAGGTAAGAAGTTTATCGCCAATTAATGACCCTTTGGAAATTATGGGAAAAGGTTTAAGGTTGAGGTTAAAAAGCGTAGGAGCCTCTAGATTTATTACTTTAAATGGCAATTTATCATAACATATTGCATCAATTTTTAGGATTGAAGCATTTTGTTTCCCAAAAGATGAACCTATCTTTGTAGGAATAATTAGTTCATAACAATGAAGTTCTTCTATCTTTTTTTTAGGCTCTCGGGGTGGTTTTGCCGACGACCAAGTAAAATGTTCATTATTACTAACTCTTTCTTCAAATCTTTTTTTAACGGCATTTAATTCAGTTTCTACCTCTTTCTCGGTTAAGGTGGTTGCTAAATCTATATCCCTGCTAGCCCTCTGTTTTTCTACCGGCAGATAAATTTGAGTTGCAGCTCCCCCTTTAAGCACAAAATCTTTATGGATCGCGGTTAACTGGGCAAATATTTCAAAATCCCATAACAACATCTCTATATGTATGCTTTGGCTAAACTTAAATTCTTTTCTTATTGATTCTATGGTTTCAGGTTTAAAATAATCCGGGTTATTAATCAGTAATCTTTCCATTTAATCATCTCTTTCCATTTAATCACCTGGTATGTGCATAACATCTTCGAAATCATCGATGTAAACCAGCGGGTGCTGCGTTCCCGTAGGGAGCATCCCCTCGCGACGCACTAGCTTCGTTTATCACAGAGATTTCGACCTTATGATGCTATGCACATACATCACCTGAAAAAATTTATTACCTTTTCTGCTTTAGGTAAATCTTCTTCCTCAATTTCTTTTAAAGGGATATTTATTTGGAGCTCGGTTAAGATTCTGATAAATTCACCCTGCATATTTCTTCGGGAAGCTGCCCTTAACAGCATGGTGTAATCTATTTTGGTTTTTCGCAATACATTCTGGAGGATATTTGCTAATTCTGAGGTCTCAAAAGGGATTCTTTTTCTGGTTGTTTCAAAATATAAATCAACTATTGCTTTTTCTATACTTGCAATTCCCTGTTTATGGTATTCTATTGATGTCTCCCCCACTTCACGAATTATAACAATATCCTCCCCATAATGAGAAAAAAGATTTCTTACTTCTGTTCTGTTAGGGTTTAATATGCACATCTTATTTTTCTGTTCAAGTAAATCCGTTACATATTCACCCGAACCTTTAGCGACATAGATTAAATGAGAGATTCTTTTCGGTATGAGATTAACATATTCCAATAAAATATCTAATCCGGTGATTAAAAAGTTAATTCCTTTATCAAGTAGAATTCGTTGCATATTCTCAATCTCCGGAGAAAGTTTAACTATTGCCCTTATAGATGAAGTTTGAAGCGAATAAATGCCCCATCCAATTCGGTTTATTCTGCCTTGCCTAATAAGCTTATTGAGAATTTTGATTATTTCTTTCTTTGAACTGCCAGGGAATAAATCATATAAGTCTTCCCTGGTAAAAGAATCTTTTTTTGCATTTTTTAAAATAGTTATCAGTTTTAATTCAAGCTTGTTTTCTTGGCTTTTTATTTGGGTAGAGATTTTTCGCAGTTCTTTTTTTATTTGTTTAATTGTAGCTAACGCTATTTTGGGATTATTCGCTTTGGGAATTATCCGTTTTAATTCCTCATTTATTCTTTCCAAATTCTGTTCTAAATTAGCCATGTTCACAGTTTGCCGCAGGGGTTTATCAATGAGTTGTAATTACCGTCAAATTGCCCAATATGTGATAGTCATAACTAGTATATAAATGTTTCCTTTGTCATATTCGGCATTATGTGACAGTTGTAAATTTTACACAAATAATTATCGTCAAGTTTTATGAGTGAAAATGATCAAAAACCACACTAATAGAGAATTGTACCGGAAAATTTGACAACTATAACCAAATTGGCTGCATCCCAACCCTCTTAATCTTCGCTTTTGGTCAGCTTATCCAAGGCTTTAACTCCTTTCTTGGTTATCCAGATATTTTTAAATTTCATCCCCGGAGAGCTTCCCTCAGTGATTTTGATGAGGTCCAAGGCACTTAAAAAATAACAGTTGGGGACCAGAGAATTCCAAGTTGTTTTTATGCATTTAGTTAATTGGTAATAAGAAAATGGTTTTCCGGTTTCTTTTAAAGTGTTCAAAATGTTAATTTTTATCCTATCGCTCTTGACAAATTTGTGTTTCATGGTATCCTCGACTTTTGCATTTCCTATTTAAAATAGGCAAAAGTCTCGCAACCTAAAGTTTCGCCCGATGGCGTTGATTGGTGCATTTCAATTCCATGCAAAACTTTAGGTATCCTCAAATATTAAGTTACAAGTTAAAATTAAAGGCAAGGTTTAAATAGTATAACCATTTTATCCTGCTCGGTAGCTTAAAATTTTAAGTTATCCAGAACGTAGCAAAACCCAAAAAAGAGGCGGAACGATGCAACGAAAAGATGTAATTGGAATGATTATTGCTTTACTGATAATAGCTTTAATTTCTATTACCGTTTGGGCCACCGAACCGGAAGGAGCAACTCCAGCTGCAGGAACGGCGGAAACATCTACTCCGGCTGTAGAAGGAAGCACAGTTGCTCAAGGAGGTTACATTAGGGAACTTAATTTAACTACGGAATCACAAACCCATTTATGGCAGGGTTACTGGGGTGAAGTTAATGGTAATATTACCTTAGAAGATGCCAGCGGGAATAAAATGTATAACTGGGAATGGGATAATTCTGATGCGGGTGAAGTTTATGCTTCCGAGGCTTCAACTCCTACTTGGACCACCGTTGTTGCCGGAAGTACCACCAACGTAAAATATGTGGGTGGCTCAGGTACCAGTGAATCTGCAGTAGACACTTTCACCTCTACCTCCACTTGGACCATAGCAAATAAAACTGTGACCAGTGTTCCTTCCACTTCAACCTATAATTATACTGATGCCGGAACATTTAATATGGGGATTTTAAGTGATGGAACTAATATGATTTTTGTTTCAACTCTGTACAACAACGCTAATGACTTTAAGAACGGCACCTCGGATTTCCAACTGATGGTTCCCGTAAATGAAACTGCGGTGGTAACTTATTACTTATGGCTGGAGTTAAGCTAAGCCGGGAAAAAGTCCACTTAATTTATTATAGATAATTGGTATTTGTTTAGCATCATAAAGTCAAAGTCCAATCCCTATCGACTGCAAGAGCCGCAGAGGGATGGCTCCTACGGAGATGCGGCTCCAGCGATATTTATGACGAAGATTTTGAAGAGGCTAAACAAATACGATAATTGCATTAATATTGCTGGTTATTTAATCTTTTTTTATGATAAGAAATGAGGAGTAAAGTTGGACAATTCAAAATTAAAGAGTAAGGGTTGGATTCTAACTTTATTTGGTTTATTCGGCCTGGTTTTAGTGCCCTTAGTTCTTGCAGAAGATAATAACCAGAATACCATTGTAGTCATTAACTCCGAACGATGGGAGGACATTTATTCCGGCATTATCTATGCTAACTTCAACCAGCTCCCTTTTGATTATCTGGTGATGGAGCAGCAAGCCGTTTATCACAGCCAGACTTTTCAAAATTATCAAAAAGCCATTTTAATCGAGTCTTCCGATAACCCGGTGGTGGCTGGATATCGGTTTGATATTGAAGATGCCGGGCCCAAAGTAGAGAAATTGGCTCTCACCACCGATATAAATCTGGATCTGGCTAAATTAACCTCTGCCAGCAGTTTTATTCTAGTAGATAGCACTTATCCTTCCAATGCCCTCTCCGTGGTTCCTTATGCCACTTTAACTCGCTCTTATGTACTGTTTGTCAGCAAAGAAAATATTGGCGCTGTAGTTTCACTGCTGAAAGAAAAGAAAGCAGAAAAGCTGCTGCTCTATGGCTTCATCGACCCCGAAGCCAAAGCTCAACTAGCCGAATTCAGTCCGGAAGAAATTAATCTGGGCGATAAGTTCAGCAACAATATTGAAATTGTTAAAACCTACCTTCAGCTCAAGCCCATGCAGCAAGTAACTTTCACCAGCGGAGATTTTATGGAAGCGCAATTCATGAAAGGAGTGCAGCCAATTTTATTTATCGGAGAGAAAGACATTCCTGATGCACTAATAGACTTCTTGAAAGGAAGTGAGATTTCGGTGGCTGAAGTAGTAGGAAATGAACTTACCCCGTCTGCTACTAAAGTAAAAAGGACTCTGGAATCAGAAGGCAAGCCGTTCTATGTGTTCATCCGCTTTGGGCAAGGAAAAACTCTCCAAGGCGCAGAGAGCATCAAAAAAATCAGCAGCTTGGACTTGTTTTACCTTCCTCAAGCCCAGGCTAACCTCACCATTTCCAATATAAATTACAACCGCGCCACCAAACAGCTGGAAGTAACCTACGTTAATCCCAGCGCTATTGGAATATATGCCAAGTCAACCCTAAAAGTGCTGCTCAATGGAACTAAAATCAAAAGTGTAGGCGATGAAGAGCCGTTTTTTATTCTGGCTGGAGAAGAAAAAATTCTCGGATACGATCTTGATCTCTCCAGCTATGAGCCGTTGGAAGAAAAAGAGCTGAAAGCAGAAATTTTTACGCAGTATGGAGAAGGAGCTAAATCGTTAAGTTTAGTGCTGGAAGCCAGCCGTATCATAACTTTTACTTCGGTGACTGATGATTCTTCGCTGGAGGCGGTTAAGCTAACTTATTCTGCAGACTTGTACAAAAAGCTGATTCCGGGAAGTTCTGCCGAAAGAACCGTAAAATTAAAAGTTAAAAATACGGGCAATGTTAAAGTATACTACCGTCCTACACTCATTTTAAACCAAAAAGGAACAGACCATGCTTATACCCAAGAAGAAACCTACGTTTTGGATGAAAGTAAAAAAGATACCCTCTCTTTTGTAGTGGACTTAGAAGGAGTATCCGTCAAAGACAAAGCCAAAGTGGACATCCTATATGGCTCGCGGGAGAATATTCTAGCCAAGAGATTGAAGCAGGAGATGGAATTAACTCCCACTTATTGGACGGATATTATTATTCTGGCGGTCCTACTGTTGGGAGGAATGCTTTGGTTTATAGCCTATCGTTACATCCATCGGGAGGAATATTAATCAAAAGAACACCGGCTCCAGCAGTTCCATCATGGCAATAAATAAGTTTATCAGCACCGTAATTATCAGGTAAAAACACCCCTCGTCATGAAGAATAGAAATAACTTTACTTCTCACCGCTAGGTATAAGAACAGAATACAGGCCAAAAAAAGGTTGGCCAGCACGCCCCAATTAGTGATTACCTGAGCTTGATGTAAAGTTCCTGCCGTTGTTTCTACCGCGATATATGCTGAAGTAACGATGATATTGGGAGACAAGCCGTAGTAAGCTGCAGCCACAAAATGCCCGAATTCATTAAGAAGAGCACTGGCAATAATGATGACTGCCACTATACTGCTTTGTTTAAGAAAAGTGGTCAGGTTCATTTTTTCTTAGAAGCAGTTTTGAAGCCAGCCCTAGCTTGGGGCAATTTTTTACCTTCACGGAAATGGCGTAAACAGCATGAAATAACAATTCCAATCACCAGCACTAACCAGAGCGCCGCAAAAGGAAAAGTATACCGCATCTTTTCTCCATTGCTATGATTTAGTGTATTATTATCGCCCATAGACCATAGTATCAACGCTAAAGCAATTACTCCCACTGGAATTATCACATACCATGCTCCTTTTCCAGATAACTTTACTTTTTCCATTGAATATCACCTCTTCCCCTTAGAATTATGCTGTGGTTTAAAATCATTGCGCTCCCGGCGGCGCTTTTTTATCCAGAATAACCAGATAATAGAGATTAACATCACTATGGCCATCAGAGCTAGAGGAAAGAAATAGAGAGCAAACTTTTCCGTTACTCCCGCACCCCAAGCTTTTCCTGCTAAAGCGGTGGGCTGGCCCTCGCCAGGTTGAGCTAAACTAACGTTTTTAGCACCTTTGATAATCTCTGCCCCTGACACGTTCTCTTTTTCCTGCTTTTCCTTTATTTCTTCCGGTTTTTTCTCAGGGGTTATTTCCCCCAGCTTTTCTTCTACAGGAAGTATTTCAATTGGCACTTTAATAATTTCTCCACCGCCCCCTCCACCAGAAGGTGTTTCTTCCTCTTCCTCCTCTTCTTCAGTCACACAATCACTAAACAGATAATAGGAGGTAATTTGGGGTTTAGCCGGAACCATAAGCTGATAGTCGTGTGTTTGTCCATCAAAGCCAACTTTATCCGAAACAATACCTGAAACTAAGACAAAGTTCCCTGAATTATTAAGTATCCCTAAATTAAAAGTGGTTAGGTTCTGGCTTTGAGTTAAGGTGTAAGTGGAAGGGGCAGTTATCTGGTTGCTGCCGGCTTGGAAATTTAAATTGGCAGTAAACATTCTCGTAGCAGATTCAGTGCTGCTGGAGTCAATGCCCAAATATTGATTAACCATGCCCGCATTTCCAGTTGTCAGGGCATCCCAATCGGAAACAGTGGAATTACTAAGATAAAGCTCATCACCAAGACAATTTAAACTTATATTCAACTCAGAAATATTTCCTTTACTGAGGTTCACTTCCACCAAACTTCCCGCAGAAGCATCTAACACAATTTCACCATATAAACTGGCCCAATTACTTGCCGGCTGAGTTGCAGTTATTTCTAAAGGCGTGACATAACCACCCTGAGCAGTTATTGCTCCTGAGATAACCCCTTTTTTATGAACCTCAACCAGCGAAACCGCAATTACCACTGCCATAACCAGAACTAACCCAATATAAGCCGTTCTTGCTTCGTTTGTACCTCTTTTACCCATATTTTACCCCTAACTAATGCCCTCGGCAGGCTGATGCTCTCTCCTCTTAATTTTTCGGCTCAGATACAGAATTAATGCGGCAAAGATGATGAGCATCGACAGGCTGTAGAATAAGGGAGCGACTAGTATTGGGCTGATAAAATCCTCTTTAAAATTAGATAACGCCGAGAGCCAGCCCTGTTCTTTGACAAAAAACTGCTGGGGATAAGATACTGCCGCTAATTTATCTCTATTATCTCCAATGTAAGAATAAGCTTGAATATGGTACCATCCGCCTTTTAGCTCTTCCAATGCAAATTCTGTACTGGTTTTTCCTGCAGAAAGGTTTTCTTCCCATCTTTGAACCGTTACGCCATGCTCGTCAGTAAGAATTACTTTCAATAAAGTATCTGTTTCTGCATCTATAGTTACTTTGAAAAGTTTAGGGCTCTCCCGCGATTCTAACTCCAGCGTTAAAATTGGGGTTGGAACAGCAGCTTCTTCCGGTGCAGGTTCTGGAGTTTCTTCTGCAGGTTTAGGTGTAATTACTGCTTTCGGTGGAATTTCAGTAGTTTTCGCTGGTACAGTAGCAGCTCCTCCTCCGCCTCCACCACCTCCCCCGCCCCCACCACTGCCGCCGCTACCTCCTCCGGCACTGGGAGGAACAGCAGGTGCACCAGGTAATCCTGGAATAGTAATAGGAGTCAGCATCTGCAATCCAGTTCCGGAAGAAATTTCGGTTTTAGCCGAAGAATAACTGCTTCCGCTTCTCGTCGCTTCATACCAGATAGAATCTCCTGCCTGCCAATATGAATTGCATTTAACTGCAGGGAAATCACTCAACACTAGGTTTTCTAAATTAGTAGCAAAGCTTCCATCGCTTCCACTTTGCACTGCCGGGTTGACTTTGCAAGTGCTTTTACCTATGGGCGCATCAACTTCAACATAAACATTAACTTCAAGTGAAGTAACTGCTCCTTCAAAGCTCATCTTCCCCGCGATTGGCTTGGTCAGGGCTGAAACTGAGCTGATAAACGCCAACACCAGTATCATTCCAAATAATATTTTTAGTTTCATTTTATTTGTTTTAGTTTTTATTTCAGTTTCATTGCCAGCAATCACTAGTCGTGCATAAAGTTTGATTGTAAGCGGAATCTACGGTGATGAGGTATGTCTTTCCCAATTCCATCGCAAAGTTATTTCCGTCATTCAATCCTCTTACATGTGTAGTATAATATTCCCCGGAGCTGTTGCTCTTATCCAAGCGGGAGATGGTTGGATTATACCCTGCCGGAATCTCCTGGACGAAAGACTCCGCAGTATAGTTTGTCTTAAAGTCATAGGGCCCGCGGAAATTGGAAGCGAGCGTGCCGTAAATTGAAGATACTGGTGCATCATAACTAATAGTATAAGTTCTATTATAAACTTTACCTGCAATAGTATGATTATAATATCCATCTACCGTAAGCTGATAACCGGTAGTCGGCTCCAGGGCAAAGTTATTGCCGTCATTCAATCCTCTTACATGGGTAGTGTAATACTCTCCGGAGCTGTTGCTCTTGTCCAACCGGGAAATAGTGGGATTATACCCGGCCGGAATCTCTTGAACAAAGGCTTCGGCAGTGTAGCTAAGGTTGAGGTAAAAATATATCTGATTAGTAGCTAAGGTTCCATAAATAGAAGAAACCGGAGCATCATAATAATAAGTAAACTTGCCTACTGGAAGTGAAGAAGTTAAAGCTTCGGAGGTATTTTTTACTGCGCTAACTAAGTAATATCGTTTCTGCACCTGGCTGGCATTAGTATCAGTCCAGTTTAATCCGGTAAGATTGGAAATTTTAGTTACAGATGAAGGAACGCTGCTTATGTCCAACCGCATCATCGCCGAAATATTGGAGCTGTAATACATATTATAATAATCGGCGCTGGAAACAGAGCTCCAATTTAAGTCAATGCTCTGCTTATCCGCATTTACCCTCCCGTCAAAACTGCTGGGGCCAAGCCAGGCGGCAGCGATACTCAGCAGAAAATATTCTGAATCGGGGTCCATGGTGGCTTTGGAGCAGTAGATATAAGTATGATAATTGCCTTCTTCTCCAATTTGAGGGGTGAAATTTATTACTCCGGTGGTGGAATTTATCTGGAAAGAGCTTAAGGTTGGAATAGTAAGATGATAAAAACTAAGCGGCTCACCGCAATCCTGGCTGCAGTTAACTGCATAATAAAAGTTCTGTCCCGCGGTCGCGGCTTGATTTGGGATTTCAGTGATATTAGGCGGGCCCATGATACACATACTGACTTGTCCGCTGCTCTCGGTTGCTTTACCGGTAAGAGTTAGGATAACCAAAGTATTTATGATGCTAATTGCTACCAGCACTAAAGTTACGGCCAGCATCACTCTTCTCCATCTCTTTTCCCAGCTATCCTTTCTCATCTTCACCATTCCAGCGTCACTCACTATTCATACTCCTCCCGATGCTTATATCGATAAATTATAAACATAACTAATGCTCCTAAGAGTAAACCACCCATGATACTTATAATTATCGTTTGGGATGAGCCTTCCTCAGCAGACTCTCCAGTTGAATTACCTGCTGCAGCTTTTCCAGCTAAAGCGGTTTTCTTAGCCACGTCCTTTTCCACCGAGTTAAACTCTTCTTCCGTAAGCAGTTTACTGTGATACGTCTGGGTCGCCATCTTATATGTATTCCAAAAGTTAACTTCCATATCAAACGAGTATTCTCCGGGAGCTTTATCTTTGGCATCAAAATAATCATTTATGCGTTTGCTCATCTCTCCTTCAATATCTACCGAGCGAGTTCTGAACTGGTCCACTTTCTGCTCCTCTTTCTTAACGGTAACATCCACAAACACATTTTCAATCTTGGAGTTCCATTTATTGAGCAGTTCTAATGCATACTGGTTTATTTTATTAGCTATAAAGTACGAATCAAAGTAAGTAACTTCCACTTCTGGTTTTCCAATGAGCATCTTCTTAGATATTTCTACGGTTTGGTCATCATAGTGGGTTACTGCTGACACTTCAAATTCTCCTTGCTCGAACTCAGACTTACTCAATTCGGTGACTAATAGCTTATTCTCCTTCTGCCCTAATGCGGTGGATTCCGTCTTTGCTTCCAATGGCTGCTGCTCTTTATTATTTACATAAAATACGGTGTAAACTTCATCCAGGTTCTTCTTGCCCCAGTTCTCTACTTCAGAGATTAATTTTATTTTACTCCCTTCTTCATTGAAGTTTAATTTGGCCTTAATATATTTGTCAGGATAAGGCCCTTCAATGGTTATCTTATGTTTTAATATTACTTTGGAAGAAACCACGCTAGAACTAGAATCATCCAGCGTTTCTTCAATCATTATCAGTGCTGTAGACGTGCCGGGAGGAACTCCCTCGGGCAGCAGTACTTCAAAATCTACTGACAGTGCATCATCTTCTGCTCTAAACACCAACTTGTCTTTTTTAAGCGTAACATATCTTCCCATCTCTCCATCTGGAAACACTTTTACCGTAAACGCCCGCTGGTCATTGTTGACGACCCAAATGGTGCCGGAATAATGAGGAGAGGTTTCATAGATGATATTGGTAGCGGCAGGCCTTATTCCTATAGCTGCAACTAATGATAAGCACAAGCCGAGTACCATAATCCATATTAATGCTGTTTTATTCATTTTATTCATGTTATTCAATTGTAAACGTAACGGTTGAAGTTTTTGCTCCAGCCCCTTCATCGGCAGGCACGAAGACGCTTAATCCAGTAAGGAAATCGTTCTTCCACGAATGCCAGTCTAGACCGATAACGTGCGGAGTGGCGCTGGTATTGCTCATATTACTCCAGCTCATAGTGGAAGTAGTAGTGTTAAATGCGCCAGTTTCATTTGCTTCAATTCTGAATTGATAATTGTTCGAGGGATAGGCAACTGAAGTAAAGTAAGGCGTAGCCGTAATAGTAACATTGGAAATTATATTACCCACATTTTCTGCCCAGAACGGAAGCGGATTGCCGGTAGAAGTGTTTACTTGCTGGCTGTTATTTACATTGCCGAAGTCTATCGTATTTCTTAGTAATGAGATAGCTAAGTATGATTGTAAAGTAAAGTTGAAAGCACTGGAATGCTCTCCGTATCCCGTACTGTCATTTCCTCGGACTTTCCAGTAATAGATTGTGTCTACAGCAAGTTCAGTTTCGGCAGTGTAAGTGGTATTTGTTCCAGTAGTATTGGTTATTCCAGTTATACTTATTTCTGGATTGTTGAACGTTGGATTATCGTCTAGGATGAAATTGTAAGTCACTGGATCACCATCACCATCCACTGAATTATTCCAGACAAAAGTGGGAGTGCGGTTGGTGGTGGTATTTCCATTAGCGATTAAGAGCAATGCAGGAGCAGTGGGGAAAGTATTATTCGTAGCCGAGAAACTGGAGAACGAAGTGGTATTGAAGAGCAAAGTGCCACCGGAATAACTTAGATTAATACAAGTAGTGCCTAAGCAATTAGTTCCCTCTTGGAGGACATCCTCACTATTAGTACTATAACCCTCCACGCGCCGGATAGCACTGATTGCGCTGAACGGCAGCCCATATAAAGTGATATTAGCAGAAGAGTTTATCATTTGGCCCGCAAAGGCGGAAGTGTTAAGCGCAATGGTGTTATTGCCAATAAACAGATTTGTGCCCAAAGCAATAGGGGTATCCAAAGTAAGGTTAGTCAAGAATCCTCCTGCACTGGAATTAATCCAGGCAATTTTTCCCAAATTATTATTATAAATCAAATAGTTGGTGTGCGTTCCTCCTCCATCTCCTATCTCAATGCCGTTGCTTGAGCTGAGGCCATTGTTAACCAGACGGTTGTTAGTAGAATCACTAGAAATGGAAACACCGTTAGTGTTAGCTCCCGTGAGCGTTATAGTGTTAGAGGTAAGATTAGTTGAATTAGTAGAACTCAATTCTATTCCCACCCCACTTGCTCCCGAACCAGTGATAGTACTTTGCTCAATAGAGTTAGTGGTGGTTCCGCTAGATTCAATGCCTTTCGCATTATCACGCTCTAAATAGAGAGTAGTATTACTGACATTATTATTATATGAGCTGCTGGTGAGGGAAATTCCTTTGGAAAAGTATCCCGCCGGACTAGCAGAAAGATTGATGGTATTATGGGTGACGACGCTGGAATTAGAGTTAGCTAACATAACTCCCCGGGTATTATTTCCGATAATAGTAATCTTATTGGTAGATACGGTCGTAACGCTCGAACCAGTAAGAAAAACCCCATTGGTCCACGTCCCACTGACTGCATTGCGGAGAGTTATATTATTAAGCACCACCTGGTTAGCAAGAGTAGCGCCACTAATTTCTACTCCATGTGCTCCTCCGCCGGAACTATCAATGATATTCTCCTGGACATAAGCATTAGTAGGGGCAGTGAGGCTGACACCTCGACCATTATTAGGAATGATAGTAATAGTATTCCCCGTGATGTTGGCATTTGCTGCAGCTACTGGAAAGCTTACACCAGTCATCGGGCTGCTGCCAGTTCCATTAATGGTATTATTATAAATTGTCGCGTTATCAGCACTGTTATTAAAAAGGAGAACTTCTGCAGCATTATTATTGTACCAGAAGTTGCAGTTCTTAATAGTCACATTATCAAACCCGCCGCTGTTATCTACTCCTTTACCCACCCCACTTGTAGAAAAGTTAACCCAGTATCCGGCGCAATCCAGCACGATATTAGACGCGTTTATGGTAAAGCAGGTTCCAGCTGAGTTTACATTGCTTGTAAGCGTAAGCCCATTGTTAATCGTACCACATCCCTGTACAATAGAAATAGTATCATTAGCAGTTAAAGTAGTAAACCCGCTTGCCGCACAAGTAACATTCCAATTTTTGGTTCCGGGCTGAGAATACCCGGTACTCTTAGTATAATTGTAAAAATTAGTATTCTCACTCATAACGTAAGTTCCGCCGTCATCAGTTACATTACAGCTAGCTCCGGTAATTAAAGCTCCAGAAGTTGCATTGACATAATAAGCGTAATAATTAACTACGGTGTTAGTGAATGCAGTAGTGCCTTCTGCTGAATCATTTATGGTTAGGTTAGCATTTCCGCCGGAAGCATATCCAGTGAATCCACTTACTTGGAAGGTGCAGGTGTTGGCATTGCACTGGACATCTGAACACTTCCCGGATAAGGTACAGCTCTGCCCCGTTGCATATATCTCTTCCTTGCTACCCGGAACTCCCCAAGCAGATATAATGGTGTTGGGAGTGCATCGACTACAGTCAGTGTTCCCAAAGGTTATCTGAGCTGGAGTTGATAGTATTGGTGCATTGACTGAATCTACACTCACCCACCCCTCTCCCACTTCAATTTTATTGTCAAGTGACCGGTCATTTCTAATATTTGGCCCAGTTAGATTTAATGTGTTCAGCCACTTTATCTTTCCTTTCCCACTGCGGCTCCAGGTAAAATTAGATACCTGCTGGAGTGCCGTCTCATTATATAAGTATATCTTATCTGGCTCTCTACCTAACCCATCATTTTCTTCTGCCAGCACCAATGACACTATTACGTTGCGTATTTCAGTAGAGCCGCTGTTTCCTTGACTATCCACCGCTAAAGTCTGATAATTATAAATACCTAAATCAAGTCCTGAAGTGGCATTCTTGCTCTGATTAACATACAAACCCCATTTATCTACATCATACTTATACAGATTGCTCATGTACAGCTGTCCTATTTCCGTCGACGAGAGTGAACGGTTGTAAATTCGCACTTCATCTATAGTTCCGTTGAAGAAGTAATTGTTGTTGCCATCACACCACTTGCCGATGCACAAAGAGTGCTTAGAACTGTACGAAACTGCCGAAGCCCCGCTTGACTTCTCCACCCCATCTACATATAATCTCATTGTCGTTCCATCAAAAGTGCCCGTCAAGAGATGCCACCCCCCTTGCCCGGGAGCAGTTATAAAGGCACATCCGTTCCCATCGTCTACATAGAAATAGTAATTATTATCATTGCTCACTCCTAAATCATATCCTTGGCAATTAATTCCTGTTTCTTTAAGAAGATGCAGCAGTCCTCTTTTCTGAGTCCAAGAATTAACTTTTACCCACGTCTGGAGCGTAAACATCGGCGGCTTTAACGAAGGCGCGTCTCCAAATCCAATGTAATCATCAATCCCATCAAAATTATATGCGCCATTATACTTGCCGAGGGGATCCCACCCCGCACTTCCGTAAATTGTGCCATTATTACTATACTTGCTATGGTCAACTGTGATGGTGGAATTCTCCCCTAAAGCTGCAACCTTATTCAAATTCAGCATTAATACTAAACTATTATCATAAAGAGAGTAAGAAGCATTATTCCACACCCATACTACTGAAGATAATCCGGTAGTATTAGAGATACTAACATTAGTTACTATGGTGGTGTTGGTAGTCCATTTCCCGCTGTTTAAAGTAGGACCCACAAAAGTTACGGTGCCATTGTTAATACTGTCTCCTACCATCATCCATTCTCTCGCTTCAGAAAAAGTTCCTATCTGTAATGGCCCTAACAGATACAAATACGGACTTAAATCGGGGGCATCAAATTCATATCCCCAAGTGTAATTCTGTCCTGCCACTAAGCTTTTGTTCCAAGTTAAGGTAAGGTTATTCTCATTTACAGTTGTACTCATTCCCTCTTGTGGTGTAATGATGAAATCGCCGGGTACAGTTTCCTCGACCGTTCCAGAATAATTTTGGTTTGCCAATACTGTAAAATTCATTAGATAAGCTATCTGAGGGAAAATCCTAGTCGGTCCGCTTCTGGCCACATCAAATTCCACATAAGACTGGGATAAAAAAGAATCGTCAATGTTGCTTATTCCATCATAAGTTACGGCAGTCAAATTCATTCCATAAGTCCCCAGTTCACTTACAGCATAGGTCGTAGAATAATCTGGTTCGGCAGTGGGAATGTATTCAGGACAAAGTGGAGAGACAATTATTTTTCCATTAGCGGTAGAAAGCACTTCTTTGCTTCCACTGGGCGCAGTTATTTCCAGAACAATGGTGGCATTGCACACTACATTACCTTTATTATCCAATACACCTATGGCAATTTGGGCCGTCTCGCCCGGAAGGTAGATAGACTTATAGGTATTAATAGCCAGAACTCCCCAGGTGAAATTTTGTTCAGTAA
>JACRPH010000025.1 GCA_016214025.1 Candidatus Woesearchaeota archaeon | reverse complement strand
AAGCTCTAAAGTTTAAAAAGGTTACTGGGGAGTTTGTGATTTTTTATTGATCTTTCACTCATTCAATTTCATCCCCTGCGCCTTGCTCTCTTCCCAGCCGGCTGAAGTGAGCTGCATCAATTCAGCGTTCTGATGCATCTCTATAATATTTCTAGCTCCGGAATAGCTCATGGCACTCTGCACTCCTTTAATAATGCTGTGAATGATATCTTCTACCGGGCCTTTGTAATCTACCATAATAGAAACTCCCTCTACAAATATATCCAACCGCTCACGCACTTTCTTTCCTTCCTGCAATTCTTTGCGTTCATGCCCAGAATCGTAAGAAGCACTGCCCATATATTTCTTGTAGCGCTTCCCATCTTTCATGATGATCATTCCGGGAGCTTCAGCAGTTCCCGCAAACAAGAATCCGGAAAAGATACTGCTGGCTCCAGCTCCGATAGCTTTAGCTACGTCTCCGGGAGTTTTCATGCCCCCGTCAGCGCAGACTGGAATATCAAATCTCTTCGCTACTTCCACTACGTCTAATATGGCAGTGATTTGTGGCACTCCGCTTCCAGCAATAATTCGGGTAGTGCATACCGGAGAAGGCCCAATTCCGACTTTCAACCCATCTGCCCCGGCTTGAATCAAATCGCGGGCCGCATCGGCTGTGGCAATATTTCCGGCCATAACTTCTACCTTGGGAAAAGCAGCTTTTAATTCCCGGATTCTTTGCATCGCTAGCTCAGAATGAGCATGAGCAAGATCCAATACCAGCACATCGGCACCGGCACTAATTACGGCTTGGGCTCGTTCTAAGGTGTCTTTTACTCCTACGGCTGCTCCCACCATCAATCTCCCCTTAGCATCCCGGGTAGCTTTGGGCCAGTACTCTAATTTTTTAATGTCTTGGGTGGTGATTAAGCCCCGGACGGCTCCGTTTTCGATGAGGGGCAGTTTTTCAATGCGGTGCTGGTGAAGAATCTCTTTGGCTTTTTCCAAATCTATGCCAAACTCCGCCACTACTAATTTTTCTTTTGGTGTCATCACTTCTTTAATTTTACGGGAGAGGTCCTCTTCAAACAAATAATCTCTTCGGGTGAAGATTCCTACTAATTCTGTGCCATCTTTTACTAGCAAGCTGGTTACGCTTTCTTTCTCCATGATTTCTGCTGCTTCTTTAATAGTTAACTCTGAAGAGACAGAAAGGGGATTCTCTATAATGTAGCTGGTGCTTTTCTTTACTTTTTTAATTTCTTCCACTTGCTGTTCAATGGCATCAAATTGGTGTATTACTCCTAAGCCGCCTTCTCTGGCTAGGGCAATGGCCATTTTATGTTCAGTTACAGTAGCCATATTGGCGCTGACCAAAGGGATGTTTAGATGTATGTTGCGGGTAAACCTGGTTTTAGTATCCGCTTCGCTGCGGCTGTTTAAGAGGGTTCTCTTAGGCACAAGAAGGACGTCGTTGAAAGTAAGACCCAGGCGGATTGGTTTCATGACTTAAGGTTTTGGTGAGGATTTGGTTTAAATAGATTGTGGGGGTGGAGAAGATAGAAGAAATCTCAGTATAACACTTACTTCACTCTCTTCTGGTGCACCCGCAAGTATCTCTGCATGAAATAATGCACAAAGCCCTCTTCGTCTTTTTGAAGCGCCCGGTAATATGAATGCCTTTTGGCGTACTCAATGATGAGCATAGGATAGCCGTGATACCAGAGGATATGGTTCATTATCAACCTTCCAATCCTTCCGTTTCCATCTCCAAAAGGGTGAATCATCTCAAACTTATAATGTGCTTTGGCTGCCAGCTCTACCGGATGTAAGTTTTTCTGGTCTAAGAATTGGAAAAAATCTTTCATTAGTTTTTCTACGTCCTGCCAATCCGGAATATCGGCTTTGGTCTCTCCAAATATGTCCTGATGCCACTTCAGCAGCAATTCTTTAGAAATTTTTTTCTGGAGATTCAGCATTTCTAAGAAAGCCTTGGCGTGAGCTTCGGTTTCCCGAACATCTCTTAACGGCTTATGGGGTGAAATCTTATCCACAACAATCTCCCGGGTTTCTTCTAAAGTTATGGTTGAGCCTTCAATGGCATTGGTGTGGTAAGTGAAAGCAATGGCAATTTCCTGCATTTCACGCTGTTTGGCGCTTTCCGGGGTGCGCTTCCACTCTTGTTGGAATTCGTCTTTGATTTTTTCCAGCTTCTGATGGAGTGCTTTCTTCTCTTCCTGTCCCAATTCCCACTTTAGCTGTTCTAAATTTTTTGGGATTTCTTTGCCTAAGTATTTCTCACTGGTTTGTATTTTTCCATCTTCCCGATAGGAGTGCTGGAGATAAAAGTACTTATTTCTTTTTATGATGCGCATAAAGCTCTTATCATTACATTCTATTTAAATCTTGCGTTTTTGATGCGGTTTGTAATGGTAAAAGTGAGTGGCACCCCATACACAATCTACACTTTAATTACTCCCAATAATACCAAAAAGCGGTTATACTAATTAATTTCATAGAAGGTTTTGAATAACCTATCCTAATAGTTCAAAACCTTCTAAGAAGTACTTTGAATTTCGCTGAAAGATACGGTTATTCAAAGTCTTCTATACTAATTTATTTTGGTAAAAATGAGCTTAACTTTAAGACCAGTTGGTAGAGTGCGAAGAAATATACCGCAAAATAATTAAAGAAATTATCTATTTAATCCTGCGATGGAAGATTTAACTAAGTTGATTGGTGAATTCCCTCAAATCATATCCTTAATCCAGTTTGGCTCTTCCATAAGTGGAGATACTTATGCAGGAAGTGATATAGATGTACTCTTCGTGGTTAATGAAAATAAAAAAGAGGCAGAAGAAGAGCTGAGAAAAAAGCTGGGCTGGGAATACCAGATGCACGTTTACACTAAAGAGGAATTTTTGGAATCGATTAATAAAAGAGAGCCACTGGCTTTGAGTATAGTACATACGGGAAAAGTGTGGTTTGGGGAAGAATTTATTTCTCATTTAAGGAAGATTCTGCCTAATGATTACACTGCTAAAAGATACATGTTGAATTCTTTTGCCGCGTTAGGAAGGGGAATCAGCGACTTAATGCAGGGGATGAGTTATGATGCGGTAAATGGTTTTTATCATGCCGCCAGAAGTTCTATTTGGGCCGCGCTAATGGTGCAGGAAGTAACACCTCCTAATAAAAGAATCTTTGAATTGCTGGAAGAGGGGGAGATTAAGCAGAAGTATCGCGAAATCCTAAAATTCAGAAGCCATATCCCTGACACGGAAACAGATTTTGATCTCGATAAAAAGATGTGGAAGCAAGGAGATGTAAATGAGTTTACGGAATTGCTGGTGAAGACTAATTTTTTAGTTAAGACCAATTATCAGAAAGTATGCGGCGAGAATTACATGGACTGTTTTGAGGTGCTGGAGCTGCTTAGAGAGAAATATTCCCCTCCAAAATTTTACTATCTTATGCTCAGTGTGGACTGGGAGAAAATGCTGCCTTACTACCATATCATGCTTTCTTATGAACAACGATGGTTAAGCCTGGACATAGATGCACATACTGGAAAGGTTATAGAAAAAGAGATAAAGGCGAAAGATAGTCTAAAAGAAAGAAGAGAACCAAGGACGATGTAGAAAATGCCCCAAGACATCTTTTATGATTTAGAAAACAAAACCGTAAAGAAAGTTAGAGAGCTCTTAAAATGGGCAAATGAAAACGGGGAAAGGACAGATGTGGATATGCTAGATGTTTATAAAAGCTGGGCGAGAACCAAGTCGGATAAGGGCCTTGAGAAAGTGTTGGGTTTGATAGACCGAAAAGCTCTGCCTTACTTTCGGGTTATCGTCAGAAAAGAGATGAATCTGTTCGGAATATTAACTGAGGAAAAAGTTATTAAAGATATGTTGGAAATTGGCATAAGAGGGATAGATGTTGATTCCAAAGAATATTTTATTTTCATTTGGATGGAAAAAGAATATCTGGAAGAATTAAAACGGAAGTACAAAATAAATGGAAAGTAAAACAATAGATAGGAAATAACATGAAACCAGAAATTTACATCTCAGTGGACATTGAAGCTTCTGGACCAATTCCGGGAGAGTATAGCATGCTGTCGTTAGGCGCAGCAGTGGTGGGAAGTATTTCTAAGAGGTTTTATGCCGAGTTGAAACCAATAACCCCAAACCACGTCCCTAAAGCAGTGGAGATTTGCGGCTTATCGTTGGAGAAGTTAATGAAAGAAGGGGAAGAGCCGGGTGCAGCCATGAGCCGGTTTGAGCAGTGGATTAAAGAAATGGCGGGAGAAGCTAAGCCGGTGTTTGTGGGATTTAATGCTACTTTTGATTGGGGGTTTGTGAATTATTATTTTCATCGCTTTTTGGGAAGAAATCCCTTTGGCATCAGCGGGCTGGACATCAAAGCGTATTATATGGGTATGAAAGGATGCTCATGGGGAGAGACCGCTAAAGCAAGGATGGACAAAGAATTTCTTTCAGGGAAGAAGCACACCCATAAAGCAGTGGACGATGCCGTGGAGCAGGCAGAGATTATGGAGAAGCTGTTTAAAAATAATAATTCACAAACCGACAAAAAAGGGTTGTAAAATGTTCCCAAATGAGGGGTATTTCCGAGAAAAAGCTGCCTGAAGTAAAGTCTCATTCTTTTCCACCCCCTAAATCTTTAAAAATACGGATATCTTCAAACAATCCATGCCCCTTTTTACCCTCAAATATGCACCCCAGAACTCTGCACAGCTCATCGGGCAGTCTCTTCCAGCAGCCCAATTAAAAGACTTTATTCTAAATTATAAAAAACAAAAACAAAAAGCCGCTTTAGTCTATGGCCCCATCGGCAACGGCAAGACTTCTTCTGTTTATGCACTGGCGAATGAGCTAAAATACGATATTCTGGAAATAAATTCGTCAGAAGTCCGCAATGAAGCTAACATGAGTTCGTTTCTAAATTCAGCTTTAGGCCAGCAGTCATTATTTTTCACCCCTAAGATTATTCTTATTGACGAAATTGACAATATCTCCGGAACCCATGACCGGGGCTGTATTCCGGCGTTAACTAAAGCGTTAGAGAAATCCTGCTTCCCGGTAATTCTCACTGCCAATGACCCGTTTGATTCCAAGTTCAGCGCCCTGCGCAAATGCTCGAAGATGATTGAGTATGGAAAGCTGGACTACAAAAGCATAGTCCAAATTTTACAACATATCTGCACTAAAGAAAATATTGTGGCTGAAGAAAAAGCTTTGAATGCGCTTTCCCGGCAAGCTGATGGAGATGCCCGTTCAGCTTTAATTGATTTGCAAGTTCTTTCCGCCGCCGAAAACAAGCTGTTGTACTCAGACATAACCTCCCTCTCTGACCGCAAGTGTACTCAGACATAACCTCCCTCTCTGACCGCAAGAGAACCGAAACCATCATGAGTGCATTAGTAAAGATATTCAAATCGTCTTCGGTAGAAAATGCGCTTCCGGCATTAGACGATATTGATATGGACCTGAATGAAGTGTTTTTGTGGCTGGACGAAAACCTGCCCAAAGAATATGTTTCTCCTTCAGCATTAGCTAAAGCGTACGAATATCTCTCCCGTGCAGACGTGTTTAATCATCGCATTCACCGCTGGCAGCACTGGAGATTTCTGGTGTATATCAACAACTTCCTTACCGCCGGGATTTCTTCGGCTAAAGATAAGAAGAATATGGAATTTGTGGAATATAAACCGACTACCCGAATTCTTAAGCTGTGGATGACCAAGCAGAAATTAGCCCAGAAGAAAGAAATTGCGGAGAAGCTGGGAATTGCCACTCACTGTTCGGCTAGCTCCTCGTTTGAATATGTGGCTTACTTGCAGCAGATGGTCAAGAAAAGCGGCGGGGAAGAGATGATAAAAGAGCTGGGATTGAACGAAGAAGAAGTGGAGTGGCTGAGGAAGTGATTACTGGAGCACAGAAGTGCTTAAATAGTTATCATCAGATTTGAAAGGTATGACTCGATATCTTGGAATAGATAGCAGCTATCACTTCTGAACTGAGAGAAGGTGATAAAGGACCAATTACTTATCACTTGTATGTTCCAGTGGAGAAGAAGAAATAAAAAATTAACCTTCCCTCCAACTTATGCTCCTTCTTTATTCCCCGGCTCATCTTTAACTACCGGCTTTAGCTTATCAAACGGATCCTTAGGAGCTTTTCCTTTTCCTACTGGCTTGAGTTTGCTAAAAACATCGGAGCCTTTACTATCTCCATACTTCTGGTCATGCAAATCAAACCAAAGCAGTCCTCGCTTCTGATATTCTTCGTAAGTTACTGGTGTAGGTGGTGCATCATGTCCAGTCACTTGCTTGAAATCCTCGCTGGAGACCATGTAAAATACTTCTACGGCTTTAGGCTCTTCACACCACACTTCCAAAGGGCTTTCTTTCCATTGCTGGGAGCCTTCCGGTCCATAAGGGTCAGGATAAATCTTCTGCTCAATTTCTCCTCCTCGGCCTAAGCCCATGCTCTGGGCGGCGCGTCGAATAGCTGGTCCACCTAAAGACTTTACGCTAAATCCCATCGATCCTGCACCACGATAGCGAACTGGTGAATAACACGCTTCTTCAATAAAACCCATGCCGCCAGCACAAGGAACTCCTCCACTAACATATTCCCGGGGGCGAGTAGCATGAACTAACTTTATTCCTTCTTTTGGATTATAAACAATAAATTGTATCCCACCCACGGTCTCTTCTCCAGTAATTTGCCCTTCTACTGTCTCTCCTGAACCCATTTCGGCAGCGACAAACTGGTAAATCTTACCGTCCTCGGCTTTCCAGCCGTCCAGCCAAGGCTGCGGAGGAACGATAAGATAATTCTGGGCTTTTTCCAACTTAATCTCCAGTCCTTCTTTTGCTGCTTTTCTTTCCTCTTCTGAAGCAAATTTATCTTTAGTGCGGTCAAAAGGCTTTCCCGAGACAGCGTTAATGTTCCCTGCTCCGATAACTAAAGCAAGAGGAGAAGCAGGATGACCGAATCCGACCCACATGGCTTCCTGGCGGTACATGGGAAAGAAAGAGCCTTCTCGATTCCAGTTTTCCGGACAGCCGGAATGGAAATCAGCTACTTTATACACGGGAAAATGCCCTAAAGATGCCGGGAGAGAATTCATTTTTCCTTCCGGAACCCGGCAGGTGCGGTGAAGGGTTATTCCTAAGCTGCCTACATTTAAAGCATGTTTAACATATTTTTCTAATGGATGTTGGTCTCTGCTCATTTTAATTTACCTCCATATATTTTAAGAGTTGGAAAGCAAGCCCAAGTATATACTTTAGGGATGTAGTGTACACACAAGTACACAAATATACCTTTTCAGGATTATTGTTTACTTTAGAAAAGTATAAATAGTAGTCTCTCTTATTAGCCCTCTATGAAGCGCTCCATCGTCCAGCACGGCTCCAGTTCACTGACCATAACCCTTCCTCGGAAATGGGTGGAAAAGTTCAAGCTGAATAAAGGCGATGAGCTGGAAGTGGAGGAATCCGGTTCCAGAATCATCATTTCCACCCAGCAGGAATCCGGAAGCTCTAAAAAAGAATTCTCCGACAAAGAATCAGGAATATTCACCGGAAATAATCTTTCTCATCTGTATCAGCTTGGCTATGATGAGGTGGAGATTAGATTCAGCGATTCCAAAACCGTGGATGAAGTAAAGAGGAGATTGCCCAACTGCATGGGCTGGGAGATAATTGACCAGACCGAGAAGAAAATTTACATTAAGAGCATCGCTACCACTTTGGAAACTGAGTTCGAGCAGCTGCTGCGAAAGTCTTTCCTGCTGATAAACGAGCTGGCTAAAGGGCTGGCGGAAGTGCTGGAGAAGCAGCAGTACGGCCGGCTGCCAGAGTTGCGCGCCCTGGAGCAGCTCAACAACAAGTTTACTGACGTGTGCATTCGCATCCTGAACAAGCGCGGCTATTCCCAGGCCAACCGCACCATGCAGATGTACGAAATTGTAAAGAACATAGAAAGAATTGCGGATGAGTTCAAGTACATCTGCGATTTGTTTGGGCCTTACCAGCCAGGGAAAAAAATTGAACCGGAGCTGTTAAAGCTGTTTAAAGAAGTAGTAGAGTATTACTTTGCGTTCTACCATCTGTTTTACAAGTTTGATGCTGATGCCAAGAAGAAGATTTATCTGGGGCGTAAGCCTCTTTACTCCAAGCTGATGCATAAGCTGAAAACTTCAAAGGGGGATGGCTCAGTTTTCTTATGCCACCTGCAGAATATCGTGCAGAAGACTTATGACGGGGCAGGAGGGTATTTTGCGTTAGTGCTGTGATAATGTAAAATTTTTCCGTTAGTTTTAAATATACAGTGCCTATTTTTAACTTCATGGCAAAACCAATCAGAGCAACCCCTACGTTGAGGGGGGAAGAAGCAGAACGATTTGTGCGTGAGATGGTCAAAAGAGAAAATTCTACCATTTCAACAATAGATAAGATTCTTTATGCTAACGTAAATAAGAACAGAAAATATTTTGAATCATTTCTTAATTAGGTCTTTGTATAAAGGAATGGTGCCTTTTTCCCGTTGCTTTAATATTTCAAAGCCGAACTTTTTG
>JACRPH010000024.1 GCA_016214025.1 Candidatus Woesearchaeota archaeon | reverse complement strand
ATATTGATGAGAGGATTGAAAGATTGGATGGGATGTGAAATAGTTTGAGAAAATGAGATATTTGTGGAGAGGTATGGTAAGATGATGCTTTAAACTGCAATTGAAAGTGGTGCTATCCTATGAAAAAGACTCTTGACCAATTAATGGAGGGCAGTGACCTCCTTAAAAGTGTGGTCAACAGAGAAACAACTTATGTTATGGAAGTAGATAAATTTCGTGACGTCTATTATCCAAATATTATAGGAACATTAAGTCGGTTGTTTAAGAACCCTTTATCTCCAGAAAGGGAAGACCACCTTTGCGAGATTGTTACAAATCTTAACGAACTTAGCCTTACTTTTGGGATGATTGGTAATATCTTGCCCTACAAGCCATTACTTGGCTCGAACTTAAAGATAGAGCAAACCGGGCCATTTCTTTTTCATCCAACTATACAATCAAGAGCAGATTGGGGTATCGTCGGCGTGGGAATACTAGGCATCTGTGCTCTTTTATCAGAGGGACGAACTTACTCTCAAACTATTGCTTTAGTTGGGGGAGGGTTGCTACTCGGTGCCCTAGTTTACTCTAGACCTGGACCCTTTGCCTATAAATTATTAAGATCTTGGGCAGAAGTAACTGATCGAGAACTTAATAGTCACTTAGCTAGATCTCCTTAATTCTCTTCAATGTATCAGAGAATAAACTTCCCCTATTGAAGTTATGGGAAAGAGCAAGAAATGAATTACTTATACTCTTCTTCTTTCTCTTTAATCTCCAATACGATGTGCCTTTTGTCCGGAACAGAAAGATAAATCTCTTCTCCATTCTTCAAGCTCAAGCTACGCACTACATTCTGATTAAAGTAAATGCCCAGCCGATCTTGTGATAGTTTGATTATATTTTGCCGAATCTTCAGAGGAGTTTCACGCAACTCTTCAATAACTTTCTGCGAGGAATTCTGCTCAAATTCAAAATAATCACATTTTGGGCATTGATAGCTTATGGCTTTGTTCTGTGCTCCATGCACTTTTACTTCTACTTTATTGAGTGAAGCATTACAGTTTGGGCATTTGGTTTTCATTTTTTATCACCTTGACTCATGGTTTTCCAAATAATGCTCAGTTGGCTGCATTTCTTCAAAATAGACCATGTAATCACCTTCTTTTGATAGTGTAGTCAATAAGACTATATAAATTTAACGGCGGTTTCTGAACATTATACTTCTCCAAAGTAGTCCTATCTCCAAAACGTTTAAATAGTCGTGGTTCTCCCAGTCAAATATGACTGACCGGCGCATCACTCAAACCAACCCTAAACTCATTGTTCCAAAAAGAAGATGGTACGATAAAATCCGTGACGAGTATGCTTCGCTGGAGAAAGAGCTGGATGAGATTGCCGATGCTTACTCTGATTTAGAGCAGAGAATCAAGCAGGAAGAATCCTCTCCAGAGTTTTTGCTAACCTTAGATCATGTTATCTCCTTTGCTTATGATTTTGCCCGTCTGGAAAAACTTCCTGAACTCTTGCAGAAATACACCTTGCCTCTTGCCCGCCATTTGAAGAACGTGAGAACAGAGAAAGGCGAACCAGATAAGGACCTGCAGCAGCGTGGTGAACGTGTTTGTGAAGATTTACAGGAATGGAGCGGTCGTTTTAGCTCTTTATATGAAAGCAGGTGGTATAAGAAAGGGTTGCATCAGCAGGTGGAAGAGATAGTAGAATTGGCCGGAGATAAGAATATATCATCAGACAAACGCACAGATAAGATAAAGAAATCATGGTATGGCGGGATAATTTACCCTGGAATACAAAAAAATCTTAACCAATTATTTGATTTAATTGAAGAGGCTCTTCACCCATTTTAGGCAAACCTCTTCAGTGAACTTTGGAATATTTTGAGCATAAAATACTCCACATCTCTAAATCCAAAAGCTCTTCTTTTTATGATGTTAATCTTGGTGTTAAACCCCTCAGCTATGGCGTTCGTCATGCCATACTTGAAGTAATTCATAACGCCATCATAATAGTTGCGGATAGTCTTAACAACATCATAAAATTCTTCCATCTCGTTACTCAAAATATTCTCCATCCACTGAGTAATTCTTAATTTAATTTGGTCAAAAGTGCTTTGAGTGTCATCAAAAATCGAAAGAACCTGCTCTTTGAGCAGATAGGCCTTATGCAACTTTTCATTTGACTTGATTAAGTGGTTAAGTTCTTCTTTTTGCTCGTTGTTCAAGTTCTTTTCCCGGTGTAGAATTACATAACGCTTTCTTTTCATATTTAATCGTTCTTCATCACTTGCTGAAGCAAACTCTTTCTTACGGACTTTATCTAATGCTTCGTTTACTTTCTTAACGACATGAAATTTGTCAAAAATCAATACTACATTTGGACAAGCTTCTTTTATTGCTTTGATGTATGGGTCCCACATATCCATGCTTGCGAAAAGAATCTTGGCAAGTCTCTCCTCTCCAAGTTCTAAGAGAGCTTTAAGAACTTCTTCATAGCCTCTTCCAAGAACCATTTTAATGGTTACACCAGTATCATAATCTCGAATGATAGTAAGATACTTGTGACCTTTCATTATTGCTATCTCATCAATAGCAATTCGTTTTATATCCAACTCGGATATTTTTGGGAGAAGAGCTTTGATAAAATCTCGATCAATCTCTTTTACTGTCTTCCAGTCTAGTTTAACCCTCTCTGAAACTTCTTTTAAGCTTGCAATTTCACAGAAACTAGCCACCATGGTTTCTAATCGTTTGGTTACTCTCCGGGATTTTGAGACAAAATCTAACTCTTCTAAGCCGCGATAACCACACTCACAACGTATTTTTTTCTGGGGAAT
>JACRPH010000020.1 GCA_016214025.1 Candidatus Woesearchaeota archaeon | reverse complement strand
TTTTGAGCCAGAGGCATTGTGCCTCATTCCTTTTTTTGCTACATTATATGATCCACACAGTTCACACGTAATCATTATAATCACCTCAAAAGAGGAGAAAAAAGAGCTTATATTTAAAGATGACGTTTAGTAGACTTAATCCTTTCCACTAAACTTTTATAAACTCACTTAATTTCCTCTCTTTTGCCCATGCTTCAGAATACTCCTCATAAAAAACTGTGCATTATCTTTGTCTTAACTCTCTTATTCTTCCCTCTCCTAACCCTGGCAGAACTCCCCAATACCGTCTTCGTCCTGTATGATGCTTCTACTAAAGAGCCGGTCAGCGAAGTGCTGCTGAAAGTAGACCTGAACGGAGAAAGCCGGCAGTATTACATCGAGAAAGGGAAAGATCTGATTTTAAACCTGGAGCAAGGAGATTACGATTTTAAGATTTTGGCCAACCGAGTAGGTACATCAGGATACGATTATTACAGTAGCTTTTCTCTAGCGGCTAATGACACTCCCCAACTGAAAGTGGTTTATTTCTATCCTGCCGGCTCGTTATATGGAACGGTAAAAGATCCTTTGGATAATGTGGTTTCCGGAGCAGAGCTTAATTTTGAATGTGATGAAGCGTTCTCAGTAGAAGAGCCTAAAGCTTCGGACTCGTTTGGCTCGTTTTCATTAGATGCAGTTCCGGCAGGAAAATGCCAGGTTTCTGCTGCTTATGGTAAAAGTATTGGAACAGCCAGCATAGAAGTAACCCCTGGCTCAAAATCGGAAGTGGAGATTAAGTTAGATCGCTCCAGGATAACCGGAAAAAGCTGGTTTAAAGACAACATTTTCTTAATTGCGGGGGCGGTAGTAATTTTATTGGTTTTGGGGGTATTACTTTATTACTTTAAAGGAAAGCTTTTCGGAGACGATAAGAGTAAAAAAAGCGAAGTGTACCCTTTACAAAAAGAAACATCAGCAAAAAGTGAATCCCGAACAGAAGAAACCAGGTCCGCAAGATTCGGCCAGCGGGGACAAGACTTAATTAAAACCCTGCGGGATAACGAAAAGAAAATTGTGCTGTTCTTAGCAGAGCAGGAGAAGCCAGTACATCTTTCTTTGATACATTATAAAACCGGCCTTTCTAAAGGCAGCCTCTCCCGCAATATTGATTCTTTGGAAAGCAAGAACATTATCGAGACGCATATGGAAGGGAAAGTGCGCAAGATAAAGCTGAGTGAGTGGTTTTTGGAAGGGTGAAGATCGATTATTACCTGATGCAGGGATATACGTGCAGAATTTAATAGAACACCATCTGTAACACCAAAAAGTTTATATAATACTACTCTGAGGTAGCATGATTAAAATGGAAACAATTTCCCCTTCGAGAAAATTTTACACTTCTTCAGATTTAGAGAGTATCTTGGCCGTTGCTGAAAAGTGGTCCGGCCCTGCTCCGCTTCAGAAATTGAAAGAAGGTCTTTCTGCTCAATCTTTTCAGTTAAACTCATTTCTTCACGGTGAAAGTAAATTGCCTCCGGAAACTGCCAGAATGATGAAAGATGGGAATTATACCGATCTACGAGAAATGAAAGCAATAGGAAAAAAGCTTACTTTTGTTACCAGACATATTATTCAAAATAATGCCTTCGAAAATATGCTTTTTGATGGAGAGGCTCTTATAAATTATGGAAAGGTTCTTCCCGAAGATTTAACTGAGATTGGGGGAGAGTTAGCTTTCATAAGTTCAACTTACCACGATTCTCTTCATGAAAGAGAGTTCGTAGTATACTGGAAAGGAGAGCCGTTTTGGAGAGGAAAGGGTTTGGTTCGTGGCCTTACTGAGGTAGGAGGAATACCTGCTTTTGCCCAAAACTATTCATCTCCGAATCGAGTGATTCACGGCAGAGAAGTATTAAACGAGGGAATTTACGTTGTAGAGTTAATCAATTGTAGAGGACAGCCAGCATACGCTACGGAAAATCAGGTTTTCCTGGGAAAAGAAGAAGTTGGAGAAGGTTATGACGAGGTATGGGACTTAACCGACTTTAATGGTATACTGGGGTTTGCAGCTAAAAAAGGGAATCACCAATATGTGGTCATGGGAGGTAAGAAACTGTCTCACAAAGAATCTTACCAAGTAGAACATCTTTGGAACATGGGGGGAAAGCCTACTATACTGGCGCGAAAAGGAAACCTCTATTGGATGATGCAGGGAGAGGAGAGAAAAGGGGGAGTTTATGAAGGTTATAACCATCGTGAAGAGGGCAGATTAATTATTGATAGCCCCATTAACCATGAAAAAGTGTTGGACTGCGGGGGAAAATTAGCTTTTCCCGTGACAAAATTTGGGAAAGGAATAGGGGATGAAGAGACCACAGTTATTTTTGATGGAGAAGAAGTGGATAAATATAAAGGTGATGTAAGGGAGTTCATACAGCATTGCGGGGAGTTGGCATATGTTATGTGGAATGGAAAGATTGCTACGATGATTGTCGGTGGAGAACAAAAATGGAAATATCCTTTTATCCGTAATCCTACTTCAATAGGAGAAAAGCTCGCTTTCGTTGCCTGTAAAGGAAAAGGTCAAGACTCATTTATGGTTTTAGAGGGAGAACAAATTGGAGAAAAGCATGGTGGAATATGCTCACCCATAGATGTGGCTGGAAAACTGGCTTATGGCTATTTTGATCGCTCTTCTTCGGATGGAACATCATATGGAGTGGTTTATGACCAAAGAGAGTTAAGCTTTTTAACCGTATATCGCCCGCAGATGAAAGAAGTTATTCTTCAGTGGGGGAGAGAATATTTACCCATTGGTGGACAGAAAGCTTTGGAGCATTCTCTTTCTAAGATTAAACTTACCAATGCCAAAGAACTGGCTTAAGTTTCTTCATTGAGACGCATATGGAAGGGAAAGTCAGGAGGATAAAGCTGAGTGAGTGGTTTTTGGGGGAGTGAGATTCTCATTATTCTCGCGGAACGTTCCATCGTCCCGCTGAAAATATAAGTATCGTCCCGCCTTTCTGAACGATAGAATCACAATTTGTGAACTAAACAAACAACAACTAAAAACAAATAATGGAGGAAACCAAAATGAAACGATTGTTAGTATTGTTGCTTAGCTTAATGCTGGCAACATCGATGTTAGTGTTAGGTGAAGGGTTAAGTGATTCCGTAGGGAACCCTGCAAACCCAACAAATAATATAGTATTGCCGGTTGAGCCGCAAGTACCGCAGATTAATGAACCTAAAGCGGGAGAGCCGGTTAATCAACCCCAAAAATCAGAAGGAATGGGCCAGCTACAGTATCAACCCAAGCCTCAGCCACCACAAGGAAACCCAGGACAACCACAAAATAACTTCAATAAGAATCAACCTTTACCACCTAATGTTGGAAACCAGCCGGGTAAATATGGACAGCCACAAAATTCACCCCCAGGATTCCAAGATAAAGAAGGGCAGAACCAGCAGGAAATGCTTCCGCCTTTAGATAAAGAGGGAAATTCTTTAGATGGACAGGATTTAGATGAGCAGGATCACCCCACAGAAATCCCTGAAGCAGGAGGAGTATGGGTGCCACTAAAAAAGATAGGAAATTTCTTCTATTTCTGGAAGCCTAAAGATGCTCTTAAAGAAGAACAGGCCGGAGAAATGCAGGAGAAAGCACCAAAAGGAATGGGAAACACCAAAAACGCACCCCAATTCCAGCCAGGAAAATTCCAAAACGGAACCGGGCAGAATGAAGGAGAAGGTAACCAATATGTAGGAAATCAAGAAGGAACTGGTGAGGAAGAGTTCCAAGCAGCCTATGAGAAAGATAAAGCCAATACTAAAGTAGACATCCAGACGTTCAAAAACGACCCGGCTAAGACTGATGCTGAGTTCAAGAAAATTTTTGATGGTGGGAAGATGGAGATTGTTCTGGTTAAGAACATGAAATTAGTAAAAAGTACTGCCGAAACTGAGAATGAAAAAGTAGACAAATACCTCTGGCCCAGCCATGACAAAATCATAACCCTTACTGTGCCCGAAGGAGAGTCCCTCGACCAGAATCTGCTGGCTTTTGAGTATTTAGGCAAATATCCCAGCAAGCTTTACCCTAAAGGAGACAGCTTAGGATTGCCCAGCGGGATGATGAATGAAAAGATGAACTTGCCGCCATTGGAGGAAACGCCTCAATTTGAAGGAGATGAATCTTCAGTTGGAGAGCAAGGAAGTTCTGCTGATGGAGGAATGCCTTCCCTGCAGGCAGGAATTCCCGAGGGAGCTACTGAAGGAAACAGTCAGCAGCAATTCACTCCGCAGGCTCCTCCCGGATGCAAAGTTGGCGATAAAGGAGTTCCTACCGGATTCCGCCTGCTTAACGAAGGCTTGCCGCAGTACTGCGACATGGATGAGCAGCTCCATACCCAGAAAGAATTGGATGCCTCCTGCCAGAACAATTTTGAGTGCCAGAGCAACCAGTGCAGCAGCGGAAAGTGCCTGGATTTGAACGCTAAGATGGAAGAGACGCAGAGTTTGCTGCAGAAGATACTGGCGTGGTTAGGTGCGAAGGAATAATTTTTATTTTTTTGTTTTTATATCTTAGTTTTAATTAAGAAAAGTGGAGAAGCCGTAATATAACGGGCTTAATAACTCCAAACCGGAATTTCCTGTACTTTTGCCCCAAACCGCTTAAGCATATTAACAATCTTTGGGGCTTTCTTACGGTCAACTAAAAGAACACCATTACTGATCTTCTCTATACCGATTTCTGCCGCCAGCCCTTTGGTCTTAGTCACATAGACTTTATCTCCGACAGAAGACTTGGATACAGAACCATACAAAGCTCTACTCACTTTGACTTTATCAGTTAGAGAAAGCGTATTCAAAGCATAAGCAATCAACACTTTAGCAGCCAAATCCAGCTTGTTGCTTTGTATAACGATTGGCTTTCCATAAAGCAGTAACCCGTCACCGCTAAGAGCCCCAACCAATTCAGTTTCGTTAGGCAGTTCTTTTAGATGAATAAAAGTAGTTTGAATTTTTTTTGGCTTGTTTTTATTCACTTCCTGCATCAGGGAGAACTGGTCTTCAGAGTCATGAACTATCGCAATATCAATATCGGATTGAGAATTTTCTTCTCCACGGGCTACTGAACCGAACAGAATAACTTGTAGAATATTCTTATTCCTCTTGATTTTTTGAGTGAATTGTACTGCTTCAGCTAGGTTTTTGTTCATGTTCATCCAGAAGTATACCTCTACAAATACTTTTTATGTTTAGAAAGAGATCTTCAGCTTTTTTAGCCGTGCCCCCGTTTGCACCTTTGCCGTACACATGACTGGGGCGCAGCTGCTCCAATTGCTGAATCATCTCAGCTATAATGTGGCTATTAGGATCAAGAGGATTTTCACGCTTTAGATGCCCAAACAATTGATTATGCTTAATATCTTTATCTTCCGGAAGAGTCTTTAGCTTATGCATAGCAGCATTAATTAAGTGTGCTGAAGGTAGCATGAAGTCTTCGATCATGGTTTCATAATCATCTTCATATAGTAAGTGACATTAATTTTCATACAATCGTGTCACTTACTTATTACGAGATGACATACTATTTTGTATAATTATTTATGTCATCGAGTATAGTTTAGTTTTCCTAAAGTAGCCTGAAACCGCTCTACTTTATTTAAGTGATGTTCTATGCGCATGATATGTGTAAAACAGAAGTACTTAAATGGGTTTGGAAAAGAATCCAGATGAATTTAAAGCAGAAGAAGTTAGTCAAAAGAAGGGAGGAGAGAAAAACAGCCAGAAAGCCCATCAGTGAATTTATTCCGGACAAAAGTCCCAGATGAACTGGAAGAATTTGCGGTAGCCGTCGGCAAGGAGCTTGCTTTTCATCACAAACATCAAAGGCTCTTCGTACAGTTGCCCGGGTTTGGCTCCTACGAATGTAACTACATAATCCCCAAAAATGTCTACCATGGTAGGGCTGGAATAATTTGGCGGCAGAAATTTATATGGCTTACCAACTAATTTCAGGATTTCCGGCTTCTGGGTTTTCACTTCGTAATCAAACAGGTGCATGAATTTTATCCCTAATTTTTTTCTTTCCTGATCAAAATGGGGCAGATAATGTTTCAATCTTGGATCCAGCCACATGGCTTTAGCACCGATGAAATATACCGGTTGTTTTTCCTGAAGTATCAATTGCAGGTAATTTTTTGCCCCTTCAATTCCCCGGAAAAGATAAGCCTCCGCTTCTGGCTGTACTGATTGATAAAGCTTCTTCATTTCCGGAAGAAAGGTTTCCAGAGCAGTCTCTTTTTCTTTTAGAATCTCTTTCAGGCGTTCTGGATCAATGGGCTTGAATAGTTTTTCTCCTTTGACAAAAGTATCTGAAGCCAGGCCTTTTTCTATAAGTTTATTTATGGAGTCATAGACGTTTCTTCTGTGTACTTTTGATTTGATGGAAAGGGCATTGACATTAGCTTCGCCGAGATAGATGAGAGCTTCATAAACTCTGGATTCGTTAAGTGATAGTCCTATTTTCTGGAGGAGTTCCTGGTACATTTTCAGTAAGTATTACTGCTTTTCTTTATGCCCAAAGCACTAGTGAGATAATTATAATATCTGTGGTCGCCGAGATGAACCTCTTTGAAATCACCATTTTTGATTTTAATAACCAAGCAACGGTCAGATGACCCGATTTTTTTAATAAAAACAATTTTATCTCCTAATTTTGCATTGGAGATGGGAAGTATTTTTCTTTCTTTAATTAAGATACACCAAGAAAATAAATCTTCTGGGCTATTAATGGAACCAGCTAATTCGTCAAATTCTTTATTGAATACAATTTGCTCTCCAAATATTTCTTTAATTTTACGCTTCAGCTCTTCTGCATTCATTTTTTACTTCCTCCAGACATTTTATGTAAATCAACAGATTATCATTGGTTTTATATTCCAAACTCATTTTTTTAATGGAAAGTGATTCGATAGAAAGAACATTATAAAGATATTTTTTAGAAAAAGTGGTCAACAATATTTCTTTGGTTATGCGGTTTACTTCTTCTATCTTCTTATCATCAGGCAGAGCTTTTATTTCTTTGAACTTTATATCTAATTCGCGAGCATCCAATATTTGTTTTTGCACCTGTAAATAATACTGAAAGACCAGATTTCTGATTTCTTTTTGGTCTTCTTTATCTAAAATCTGGTTAATGACCCATTGGTAGGTGAAGAATATCTCTCCAAATGCTTCTCTTTTAATTAGCGGCTTAGTTGTGGGCTGGAAGGTTGAGACAGAATATCTTAATGCGGAAACGAACAGTGGATTTTGCATATCTCTTTCTCTTAGGTGCGTAAAATGTTTGTTTTTCTGATGATAACTCTTCCGGCGCTTGCCTATCACATAAATATCAATATCCTGATACTTCTTGCTGAACAAGAAAGAACCGGAGATGAAAGCCTTGGGCTTATTGAGCTCTTTAAGGATTTGTTTGGCTTGCTCTACTCTTTCAGGTATCATCTCCTCTCCAATAACGTAAAATTCTTCTTTCAGTATGTTGAGAGCGTCTATTTTTCGCTTGATGGTAGAATATAGATAGGCTTTTTCGGTATTGTTGAGTATTTCTTTATGGGTATATTTATGGAGAATATCTACCTGTTTGCAGGTGAACAAGCTAGGTACAAACAACTCTCGGTGTCCAATAATGATATTTAATATTTTTTCATCCATATATATGCAATAGTATATCTTTATTTATAAATCTTTATGTTTTTGTGGTTAAATGGTTTTATGGGGATACTTGTATTTGTCTATGGTAAGGTTTAATTGTTCCGTACTTATTAAATCTTTCTATTTGTGGTGGTACTTGCCACCCCTAAAGCTTATATAGTTGGGGCTATAACTACTTGTAAGTTAAGACAAGTAAAAACAAATGAGGTAAAAGAAAAATGACCATCGAACTGAAAGAAGATTTAGGATGCCTGCATCTCTGGAAAGTTTATTTTGAATACTTGGATAATAGTGAAAGAGATCATGAAAGAGAACACAAGTGTACGCGTGAGGAACCAGCGGGTTTTGAAAAGTTACTATCTGAAGCAAATGACGTAGGAGAGGGCGTTTTTGAAACACAAAGAGTAAGAATTACTGATTTGTTATATCAGCTAAATGGAGCAGAGTACACATCAAAGCACACATTTAAGCTTGGTCCATACAATATTAATCCTTATAAGGGAAATATATATCATTATGAGTTGACTTCTACAGGTATTTCTTTTGCGCAATACCTGGCTTTGGGTCGCCCTAGGACTATTTCAGCAGAACAAATAATAATCTGTAGAAAGGTTAACTAAAGATGAAACCCACTAAAACCAAACTCTTAACCAGTTTAACCGCTCTCGTTGCAGCTTTAATGCCGTCACTTGCTCAGGCAAACTTTTACGACGGTGTTCGTGGACCTAGCAAAGCCCAAATACATTATACGCTGTCTGACCAGAAGGTTCTTAGCCACACTCTTGCCGGAAAGTATTTCGGAGAGGAATTGTTCGCAGTAGGAGCAGCTTCTGTGAATGGAGAATCATTCTTAGGCAGTTTTGCGGGAGTGGGTTATATTGCCGAAGAGTTCAAACGTATAAAAGCAATTCCGGTGGTTGGATATGGCCTTTCCGGGGATGGAAAGCAAGGCACTTTGAATACAATTCTTCAGGCTACTGCTTTTCTGGATGAGAATGGAACTTTCCTTGCTGATCCACGATACATCTTATCTGTACCCATGCACGGTCAAGAAAATCACACTCCAGCTCACACTTTTGGATTAACCTTAAGTGCAGGAAATGAACGTGTCCGAGTTGGGCCAGACTTTAATTATTCTCTGAAAGAGCAGAAATTAACCGGTGGTGCTTTGCTTCGTTACGATATTGATGCCACCAGCCATTCCAGTTGGGTAGAATTAGGGTTCGGAACTGCCGGCGGTGCCCAGTTGCAGTTCAGGGGGAATTTTTAGAGGAATAAAAAAGAGTTCTTTGTTCAATGACTAGGGGTCTATTCTGAACCATAATAGTAATATTATACCGTAATATTTATAAACAAACACGTTATAATCATACTAAAATGAATAAAACAACAATTATAATCCTGCAGGAACTCATCCGTAACCAAGACTGTTCCATAGCCAGCTTAGCTAATAAACTCAAGAAAGCAAAAACAACCATCTACGACTGTTTCCATGCTTTAAGAGCTGCCCAAATCTTAAACCAGAACAATCAGCTAACCAATAATGAGCTGACCACCGCGTTCAAGCAATTAATCCTCTCTTATCCTTACGACTTCTCTTTCCTCACTACTAATGACTTAAAGATACTCTTTCTATTACAAAAACCGATTACATTCAAAAAACTTCTAGCGCAAACCAAGCTCAGCCGCTTTACGATAAACCAGCTTCTAAAACAATTAAAAAGCAGGGGATTCGTCAACAAACAAAATCAACTCATTGCCCCAAAAGAATTAGTAATATTAGTCAAACTGATTAAAAAAAGCCAGGAAAATATCTCTTTCGAATTACCCCCAAATGCAGTAATAATCTCCCATCAGGAAGACCACGACATCATCCTCTCAGACCAGCCTCTCCCATTAAAACCTACTGCTTTCTCTGCTTTAAATGCCGTCTCTCCTCATTATTATTATACCACCAAAAAGAAACTCACCCTCCAAGGAGTCTTCAATGATGCTAAAACCATCACTTCTAGCAAAAGAGAGGAGTTAATCACCGCTTTATTCTACAAAAAGAACCGCAAAAGGATTAAAAAAGATGATTATTATGAACAAATAATAAACACCCAAGAGTTCAAAGAGTTTGAACATGGCTGAATTCACTCACCACCACTTAGAACAAATCTTAACAGAAATAGCTTCAAAGCTATCTAAAGAGACCATTATTTACATCTTTGGTGGGGCAGTGATGGTTTACCAGAAAATTAAGCCTGCAACTAAAGACATTGACATATTGTTTGATTCTGAAGAAGATTATCACCAATTTACACAAGCAGCTAAAGCCTCTGGTTTTGTTCAAACTTCCGTGCCTTTAGAATACAAACAGTTCAACCTCTCGGCTATGCTCCAAAATTACCGTACTGCATGGAGATTGGATCTCTTCCTAAGGAAAGTATGTGGTAAGTTTGAGATTAATCCCGCAGTTAAAAATCGTTCCAGCTAATTCCAGGAAATAAATCTGCTTAAAATTTATTTTATCGCTGTTGAAGATATCATTCTGATGAAGTCATTAACTCAAAGAGACCGCGATCTTGATGATGTCCGAATCTTGTTAGGGTACGTTCCAATTCTCCCGTTTTTTTGGGCACTAGGTTTTGAATAACCTTATTCTCTCGTCGAAACTATATATTGCAGAATGGAAAAATTTATATATTTCTAGTGCCCACATGAGCACCATGAGTTTTACAAAAATTGAAATTAGG
>JACRPH010000041.1 GCA_016214025.1 Candidatus Woesearchaeota archaeon | reverse complement strand
TTCTTCCGCCTGACCGGAAACCTGTTAATTCCCTTAACTGGAACTTCATACACTTTAGCCTGGCAGGTAATAAACCTGTTCTTCCTACTGGCATTCCTGCTCTTCACTTTCCTTATTTTTCACTCGCTGGCAGAAACCCATAAAGTATGGGAAGCGGTTGGAAATACATTTCATTCCGTCAAGTCGCATTGGAATAAGCTGTGGAAACTGTTTTTGTTATCTTGGGTTACCATTATCCTGTTAAGTATCATCTTATGGTCAATAAGTAAAGGGTTATCCTCAATAAACATCTTTTTCTCCTCCACTGCCTGGACTGTAATAACCGTAGCGTTCTTCTTGGCGTTTGTCTCTTGGATGAGAAGTTATACCCTAAACACCATTAAACAATAACGTTTATATACCCCCTAACTCTAATCAGCTTATGGAGTTAAAAGAGCTGAAAAAAGAGGTGTTGGCACTTCCTGAACTGAGAACCCATCTCAAAGGATTCCAGGAAAGCTGGCTTAAGCCTATTAAAGATAATTCCAATCCGCACCTGCCTTTCCTGAATAGATTGGACTCTCAAACCAAAGCTAAACTAAACCAGAAAATAGCGGCAGCACAGCCTCATTTACAGCAAGCCCATGCTGCTCATGACCTGCACGAAAGGCTGCATAGCCATGCTACCCAATTAGTGGAATTAAAACTAACCACCTTCAACGGCGACTCCCGAAAAGCTGCTGCCTTAACCAATCTGATGCTTCATGATGATTATCATTCTCTTCACAAAACCGTCTCCCAAGCCAAATCACTCCATGAAAACCTGTCTCAATTACATCAGCAGTATGAAGAAGTAAACCAATTATTATCGCAGAAACTCTCGCTGGAAGAAATGGTGTATTATATGGGATTGCCGCATAAACGCTACCTGCAAAGTCTGCTCAAGATAGGCCAGCAGCAGCAGAGAATTACCCGTGATTTAGGCCGGCACTTCGTAACCATAGCCCAGGAAGTTCAGGTAAGGAAGAATATGGGAAGATAGGTTAAGGTTATGTCAACATTATTCATCTCTTTTACCAAACTCACAATACTTTCTAACAGGGCATTCACCACATTTCGGCTTCCTCGGCAAACAAATCCTCTGTCCATAATCTACCAACAATTCATTAACACTTATCCACAATTCTTGAGGCAGAATTTTCACCAGCTTCAGTTCAGTTTCTTCAGGTGTATTTGTCTTAACCCATCCCAAGCGATTAGAAAGGCGATGCACGTGCACGTCTACGGCTATCGCTGGCTTATGGAAAGCATAATTCAACATGCAATTAGCCGTTTTTCTGCCCACTCCGGAAAGTGAAGTTAATTCTTCCAGTGTGTCGGGAACTATGCATTGATATTTATCTATAATCATTCTGCTCAGCTGCGGTATATTTCTGGCTTTAACTCGGTAGAAGCCAATTCCATACAACTCTTTCTCCAGAACTGAAATCTTAGCATTAAGAAAATCCTGCGGCGTTTTGTACTTCTCAAACAGCTTCTTCACCAGCGGAATAGTTGTGGTATCTTTAGTACGTGAACTTAACATGGTAGCAATCAATTGCTGGAATACAGAATACTGAGAAAGCTGCTCCAGCATAGTTTTGTGGTGATGTTGGGAAAGGATGGAAAAAACTAATTGATAATCATTCTTGTAATTTGTTTTCATCGGCGTAGCTGTTTCTTTCTCTTGTAATCAATTATCGTCAACACCGTAAAGAAAATCGTTATCGCTCCCATCACTATAACTTTCCAACTCAGCCACCCATACTGCGTAATCCCATAGATAGTAACTGCCCCAAACACCGGCGGCTGCCACGGATAATTAGCCAGGTGCCTTAAATATTTTCTCATTAACTCAACAAAATAACTAAAAGTTTATAATTTTAACTGTAAAAATATATAAACTCCCCGCTTAATCCTGTTCTTAATATGAAATCATCTGAGCTAAAACAGAAATACCTGGACTTTTTTAAGGCTAAAGGGCATGCAGTAATCCCTTCCGCCCCGTTAATCCCTGAAAACGATCCTACCGTGCTATTTACCACCGCGGGCATGCACCCTTTAGTACCTTTTCTACTAGGACAGCCCCACCCACTAGGAAAGCGCCTTACTGATGTACAGAAATGCCTGCGTACAGATGACATTGATGAAGTAGGAGATAAGGTGCACCATACCTTCTTCTTTATGTTAGGAAACTGGTCTTTGGGAGATTATTTTAAGAAAGAAGCTATTGAGATGAGTTTTGAGTTCCTAACCAAGGTGTTAAAGCTTTCCCCGCCGCATTTAGCAGTCACTTGTTTCGCCGGAGATAAAGATGCCCCTAAAGACGATGAGTCTGCTCAAGCGTGGCTAAAGCAAGGTATTCCAAAAGAAAGAATTGCTTTCCTCCCCAAAAAAGATAATTGGTGGGGGCCTCCGGGAACGGCAGGACCTTGCGGACCGGATACGGAAATGTTTTATTGGGGTTCTTCTGCTCCGCCTCCTAAAATTTTTGATCCCAAAAACAAAAACTGGGTAGAAATATGGAATGATGTATTTATCCAATATCATAAAACCACGGAAGGGAAATTCCTTCCCCTGAAACAAAAGAATGTAGACACGGGGATGGGATTGGAAAGAGTTACAGCTTTATTGCAGGGATTTGATGACAACTACCGAACGGAGCTGTTCTGGCCGTTAATTCAGGAAATTGAAGACATGACCGGCAAATGTTATGACCAAGAGTTGGTGTCTATGCGCATCATTGCTGACCATCTCCGGGCAGCGGTTTTTATTCTGGGAGATGAGCGGGGAGTTGTACCCAGCAATGTTGGTCAGGGCTACATCTTAAGAAGGTTCATCCGCAGGATTATCCGAAGGATGAAAGTGTTAGGGGTGAACAGCGGAAGCGTGAGCCTTACTTCAATACTAGCACGCAAAACTATAGAAATGTATTCCTCTGAATATCCCCTCTTGAAAGAAAAAAAGAGCTTTATCTTGGAAGAATTGGAGAAAGAAGAAAATAAGTTTAAGAAAACACTAGAGCAGGGATTAAAAGAGTTTGATAAAATAGCCGCCCAGGGTAAAATGATTTCAGGGAAAGATGCTTTTTTATTGTTCCAAAGTTATGGCTTTCCGTTGGAGATGACGCAGGAATTAGCAGCTGAGAAGAACATAAAAGTAGATGTGGTTGGCTTTAAAAAAGAGTTTGAGCACCATCAAGAATTATCCCGAGTCGGAGCAGAACAGAAATTCAAAGGCGGATTGAGCGGTGCTTCTGCCGAGACCACTAAACTGCATACTGCAACCCATATTTTAAACGAAGCGCTGCGTAAAGTGCTGAAAGAAGATATTAAGCAAAGAGGCAGTAATATCACTCCGGAACGTTTAAGGTTTGATTTTAATTTTGAGCGCAAGTTAACTGAAGAGGAGATTGGGAAAATTGAAGCAGAAGTGAACAGAGTAATTAAAGAGAAGTTAGAAGTGGTTAGAGAAGAAATGCCGGTAGAAAAAGCATTTCAGTCCGGAGCACATGGTGAATTTGGCGCTAAGTATCCCTCTAGAGTTTCAGTTTATACTGTGGGTAAGAATTATTCCAAAGAGATTTGCATGGGCCCGCATGTGAAGAATACTGTGGAGTTGGGAAAGTTCAAGATAATCCAAGAAGAGTCGTCAGCTGCGGGGATTAGAAGGATTAAAGCAATACTAGAAAAATAAAACAAAATTTAATCGTATTAAAAGAGGTGATAAATATGCAGAAAAACATTCAGGTAAATCAGTCGGTAGCAATTCTATGCGACGGCAATAATATCGAAAGAAGCGTGCATGAGCAGTCTAAGAATACTAACACTATGGTTAATTTCGACACGCTGATACCGAAGCTGCTTAATGGCCGAGGATTAAACCGGCTGTTCTATTTCCGTGAAGGCAGGAACATCTCTTCCAAGCTGGCGGAGAGATTGCATACATTGTATTATGGCTCAGTTGTTCCCTGCCACAAATCAGCGGATATCCCTTTATCCATCAAAGCTACCCAATTAGCGTCTAAAGTTGATACAATTATCATCATGTCCGGAGATTCGGATTATGTAGAATTGGTGCTGCACCTAAAAGCAGAAGGGGTAAGAGTAGAAATTGCAGCAGTAGAAGAAACTACGGCACAGATCCTGAAAGAAGAAGCGGATTATTTCCATCCCATAACTAAAGAAGATTGGTTTGTGTTCACTCCGGGACCGCAGAAAGTGGGCGGGAAGAGAGGAAGATATAGTTCTTTAACCCCCCCAAAGCTAAAGATTTAACTTCTTCATCTCTTCGGTAATGTTCTTTAAATGTATTTTGAACCGGAGCATAAGAATAACAGTAGTGCTCATTACCCCCACGGACAAAAATGCACCTAAAAACAATTGGTCTTTATTGTTGTAGTCAAATTGACCGGTAACTAAAGTGATAACCACGCCGATAAAATAAGTGAAGAGGATTATTACTGCCGTATTCAGATATTGTAGATACTTGTTATACTCTAAATCCAACAAGTTTTTCTTTATTCTGTCATCCATGGTAAAAGATTATGCTTAGTCTTCAAAAGAAATGGCCAACAGTACTAACCCCCCAACAATAAGTATGGCAGAGATGATTGCCACTCCATAATTCCCCTGCAGGAAAGAGGGTATAGCAAATACAATACCCAAAATAGTACTTATTACTCCGGCAACTGATAATACCCCTTTGGTTTTGTTCTTCATTCTCTCTTAAATGTAGGGGCTATTTAATAATCTTTTTGCAGAAATTCACTACGTTTGACCCCACGAGCAGCTTCAAAGTGTAATGGAAGAAAGCCCCCGCAGCCCCATACTTACAACTAACTAAAAGAAAAAATCAAAAGTAAAAATTAATTCTTCTTATAGATTAAATCTTTCTCTTTGACCGGCTCAGCAACTTTCATCCCAATGATCTGCCCTTTCTTAGCCACACTTACCTGCTCATGCTCTATCTGCATCGAATACACTTTCTGCACAAAACTTTTCCCATGTCCCACAAATTCTATGGTATCTCCTAATCTGAGCTCTTTCTTTATGGCTATTACGGCCACTTTTATCTGGTCGTAGAAATGAGTTACTTCTCCCACTATTTTTAATGGAGTTTTTTTCTCAGCTACGGTGGGGATTACTGGCGCAGGCTTTTTGATTAGTTTTATAGGCTTCTTAACTACAGTTTTAGCCTGTTTCTTTACTGCTTTCGGTGGAAATTTCTTCTTAACTGCCTTTTTTGCCTGCTTTTTTACCGCTTTCTTGGGCTTAGATGCTTTTACCGGCTTCTTTTTAGTTTTTTTGACCATAAGCTTAGAATATTGCTCAGGTTTAAATTCTTTACGGAAGTGAGCTTAAGTTGAGCTTATTTAGGGTTAGTTACTAACTCAACATCCTCTCTAAAAACTTCTTAGGATCATTAGCTTTTACTACGGCATGAGCTAATAACACTCCTTCTGCGCCTAAAGCTAAGGCATGCTGTAAGTCTTCCCGGGAATGGATTCCTGCTCCGCACAATACTTTAGTTTTAGGGCTTACACTTTGCACCACTCTTATCGCTTTAGTTACAATATGGGCATCTGCATCTACTACTGAAACGTTCCCGCCAATCAATTCTTCCGGTTCGTAAGCGATATAATCCGGATGATATTCAGCGACATGTTTTACTTCAGAGATTGTAGAAGCACAAACTAAAGTGATTAACCATTGAGCTTTGCATAATTCAATTATCTGGCTCAACTCTAAGAAAGGGATTTTGTATTCAGAATGATTGAGGATTACCCCTTTTACTCCAATTTCTCTCAACTCTGAAGCAGGAATGTGTCCGGTATGCGCTCCTGAAAGCACCCCGTCGGCATGCTGGGCGAATATCATCAATCGGGTTTTGTCGGCAAGCTCTTTAGTGGTTAAAAGTGAAGGAGCTATAGCTAATTGGTAATCTTTGGTTTTAACTTGGGCAATTTGTTTAGCTAACTCTAATGCTTTATCACCTGAAGATTCAGAGTACGTTTTGAAGTTGATTAATACTAATGGTTTCATGTTATTTCTCCTCTTTTACTTTATATTCCACATCGATAGCTTCGTGCTTGCTTGATTTAGCTGATTTGTTAGTAGTCGTGGAACTTGTTTTTACACGAGTTGCTTTACGCAGCACACCTAAGATTAATCCGATAACTACCAAAATAATAGCTATGGGAAGAAGCAGAATAATAAATCCAAAAATTAGGAGAACTATCAAAATAATTATAGCTAATCCAATCAGTCCAAAGATCAACCGTTTAATTCTTACCTCGAGCACGCTTCTGCAAGAGATAACCTGCCACTATAAAAAGGCTTCCCCAGCCTAAAGCCTGGATGAAGATGATGAAAGCGATTTTAATGAAGAAGTCCAACGGGAAAGTTTGGATCAATAACGAATCTGCTGAAAACTGCCAGTTCCCCTGCGGGAAGAATTGTTCATGGAATACGGTGAAAGAGAAGTTGAATGAGATAAGTGTTATGCTCAGAATAAGCCCAATTACGGAAACGATACTTATTCCACCATAAAAGAGCAGTTGAGGAAGAAGTTTGCATTTAAATCCATAGAGCAACAGAAGAAAGCCTAATATTAAACTTACATAAAATAGTTTATCTGCGGTTGACATTACTATTCTTACGTCTTCCAGATGCGATAGTTCTAACGCAGTGTAATTCTGAAGCAGAGGAACAGTATTGTCATTGAGATAGCTAAGAGTATTTTCTTGAGCGATAGTTTGAGGATAGAAGAAAAGAGTAGTGTGGCAGGATAACAATAAAGTGAAAATTATTGAGGTTAAACAGAATGCGCCACCAACAATTGATTCTGCTTTCATCTTACATACAATATCTGAAACTCAACTCCCTGCAACGTCAACTTAGCTTTGTTCTCCAGCACGAGGTTAGAATTATGAAGAAAATGTTCATTGACGAAAGTACCGTACTTGGAATGATCCTCAAAGATATACTTCTTCTGCGGTTCAGACCAGAGCAAAGTTGCGTGCTGTCGGGAAATACGATTAAATGTGGGCACCAGTAATATCTTTCCAGGCTGTTTAGTAACCATTGCCAGTTTTTCTAATGGAATCTCACTTCTGCCGATATCAATCTTATCTTCGTATAAGTCAAATGTATCATTATTACAAATCAACTGAGCTCTTTTCGAGACCATGATTTACTAAATAAAATAGAAATAGTTTATATTACTTGTGGTGGCCGTGTCCACATTTGCACTCATGACCTTCTTCCTTACAATTGCATTCATGCTCATCGCCACCATGGCTTTTACAATCTCCGTCGCCACAGTGGCAATCACCACTTTCTTCTTCCTCTTTGTCATCCGGCTCATTAATGCCTACTACCTTAACCTCAAAAGTCAGGTCTTTGCCGGCTAAAGGGTGATTTAAGTCTAATACTACTTTATCAGTTTTAACTTCAGTGATTCTTGCCGGAAGGCTTCTTCCTTGAGGGTCTCTAAGCATTAATCCCATCCCTGCTTTTGGTTCAGGATTGGCGGGAAGCTGGGTTCGAGGTAGTTCTATCACTAACTCTTTTCTGGAGGGACCATATGCTTCAGCAGCAGGAATGTTAATTGTTTTAGGTTCATTAAGCTTTAAACTGGTAACTCCTTTCTCGAATCCAGGAATAACCTGGCCTTTACCTACAGTGAATAATAAAGGATTTCTTCCTTCAGATGAATCAAACACAGTTCCGTCATTAAGCTTTCCGGTGTAATGTACTTTTACTTTGTCTCCATTTTTTACTTGGGGTTTAGTTGGCGTCATTAGTTTTCCTCCGATACATTTATCTTATTGATGCTAAACAAATATCTTCTACCTAAACTCTTATCTGAACTCAGAATAAGGCCAGCTTTTAAAGTTTACCAAATCAAATACTTTCCTGCGATCTTCCTGAAGGATTCTTTCTACTGCTCTTACTTTAGACACATACTCGTAAGCTTGTAAAGTGGTATCACCCTCAGATAAACCTAAAAAACTTTCGGCACGAACTTTTTTCATTTCTTTAGTGATTCCATTATGCCCGCGATTATAGCCGGCTAGAATTAAATCCCATTTCTCATTTATGCCTAAGTCTGGAAAAGTGCGATCCATTTTCCCATGTATCCATGATAGATAAAAAGAGCCGCAGGTTAAGCTGATTTGGGCATCATATAAGTCGTCGCAAGATAACCCCGAGATTTTTTCCATATCTTTCGCAGTATCAGGCATCAATTGTAATAAACCTTTAGCACCGGCTGTGGAAGTTAGTTTACGGTTGCCGCCACTTTCTACCATGATAGTTGCCAGAAGCAAGTCTCGGGGAATATTGTAACCTTCAGAGTATAAGTCAAGGTATTCTCCGTATTTTTTTTCAGCTTGAGCCATCTTCTTTCTCATCAAACCGTTTTTGGTGTATTCATCATAATGTTTTTTGATTCTCGGAGGAAGCTCGTCACCCCAACAAACAATAGGCTGGATAAAAGTGATGAATTCAGGATTTCTCCGAATCCGCCGTTCGATAGAATCATCTTCTACTTGACGTATTTGAATTGGTTTACTCTCCAGATGAACTTTTCTTTCACTAATTGAATCAATCACCGCATACAGCATACCTACTGTAGCTAAAGCCGGAACGGTAATTTTAATCCAATTGGGGAGGGGCATTTATAGCTAAAATCAGGTGTAATTTATAAATCTTGGGGTTTTTACTACAATAAAGTAGTTTAGAATTAACAAATTTACTTATGTCCCCTCTCCACCATCTTCTTTAACTCTTCCGAAATAACCTTCCCCGATGCTTTTCCTTCTAACTGCTTCACCGCTGCTCCCATCAATGCGCTGAATGGAGCGTTAGGGTTATTTTGCACAATTTCTTTCAGCACTTGATGAATTTTCTCGGTAGAAAGTAAAGCATATTTCTTAATGTCAAATGTTCCTTTTAGCATATCAATTAACACGTCGATAACAATATCTTTGTGAATCTTGTCTTGAGATAAATACAAAAACAAATCTCGGAAATTATCTTCAGTAAGTTTGTCAGAATCTAAATTATAGTTCCTTTTGATTTCCAATGGAGTAGAAGTTAGAGTTTCAGCAATAAAAGCCGGTTTAAGTTCTTTATATTTTCCTACCAACTCTTCAAACAGAGGCATCATCTCTGATTTAGCTATAAATTCAGCCAAGTCTTTAGATAAGTTGTACTGAGTTTGATAACGAGAAAACTTTTGTTCGAGTGTTTCTGGGATTTGCACGTTTCTTAGGTTTGGCCGCACTAGAGGAACATCTGTTTCGGGATACATTCGGGCTGCTCCGGGCAACGGCCGCATATAGCTGGTAGTTCCGTCAGGGTTATCTTTACGCACTTCTTTAGGCACTCCCAGATATAATTCTTGAGCTCGTTCATAGACTGCCTCTAAAGCAAGTTTAGCGCGTTTTTGTTCTGCTGCGACTAAGATAAAAGCATCTTTTTCTTGACAATCTAATTCTTCCCTAACCGAAGCTACTTCTTCAGCAGTGATTCCATAATTTGGCAATTCATCGGAATGGAAAATCCCGCCGACACCAGCTTTGACTTTAGCTCTGCCGGAAAATTCCGTTCCCACCCGATAGTTTGGCTGTAATTCTCTTTTAATCAGTCCAGCAAAACCGGTTAATTTAAATCCTAACACTTTTCCCTGGGCATCCAACGTCTTGCGCAGCATTTTAGAGGTGGAATGTTCCAATAATTTGCTTAAATCATAAACTTTAAATTCTTCTAACTTGATTTTACGTTCTGCCAGTTCTTGTTTTAGAGTTAATAATTCTGATTGCCGTTGCGCCTCTAATTCTACTAACGCTGGTATCATCACTAAATTTTGAAAGCCTTTTACCTCGATTCGATTTCCGCCTTCAATAGAAATGTTAATATCCTGCCTGATAGTTCCTAATCCTCGCTTTACTCCGGGGAGTGAGCGTAACAGAATACCTATTCTTTTAGAAGCTTCTTGGCATTGTAGCGGAGAAGTAATATCTGGTTCGGTGCCGATTTCTATGAGAGGAATTCCTAAGCGGTCCATGCGCCAGACCCTTTCAGCTGGCGTTTCAGAGATATTTTTACATGCTTCCTCTTCTAAAGAGATGTTGCTGAGCCTTACCTCACCTTCACTGGTAGTTATGATTCCGCCACGGGCAATTAAAGCCGTTCGTTGGAATCCAGAAGTGTTAGAACCATCTACTACCGTTTTTCTCATCACCTGGATTACCGGATAAACCTTAGCTTGAACTAATTTGCAGAATTGAAGTACAGTGTATAATGCATCTGAATTAATTTCATGCGGCGGCTCGCAGTCAGCTTCGACTAAGCAGGTGGTGTCTTTATATCCCTGATAGACGAAAGTGAGATTTCGGGCTTGTTCTTGGGCTGCGGCGACGTCGATTACGCCGCCTTCTCCGGCTACTGCACGGAGCTTTCTTTTGATGGTGAAATGAGGCTCATCTTCACGTAATTGAGTGGGGCAGTTGCAGAATAGTTTTTTCCCTTCTAACTGCTGGTGAATCTCGATGCCGCATTTGAGATTAGTTTGTTGCATTTTAGTTAACATTTTTCAATTATGAAACAGCCTGTTTCAGATAAAGCTTAACCAGTGAATCCATGTTTAGCAACCTCTTTAATTAACTCATAATAAATCTTCGGGTTTCGCATGTTTATGGGATAATGTCATCCTAAAATAGGGAGAAGATATAAATTTGTTGGTGGAAATGGAATGTAAACCGGGATAGCGAGAACTAATTTAAACTTGACTTTCCGAAGAACGACTAGGATGGCATATATCCATCAGCACCGCCATCAGCTTGCTTTAGGAGATTATTTATCGTAATGGGCTGCCCATCGTGAGTTAAGCGGGTGGTGTGGCAGGGGACATTATCAGTAATGTAAACTTCATGGATTTCTAAGCCCCATTTGTGGGTAACTATCTCTTCTAAATCTTTCTGGACTTTTATTTCCAATTCTTCAATTACGTCCGGATTTTTCCACTCCGCAAACTTCTTTCCCCGGCTGTGCTTGGCCAAAATGGAAAGAGTATGATCCCGCAGGGAATCTTCATAATCATGGACGGCAGTATAAGCCAAATAAATATCTTTTAACTCATAACGCAGGTTGCAGCTGGCAATAATGGACTTGCTGTCTTCGTCAACCGTAGGAACGGTTATATTTCCCAAGTTAAGGACTCTTTCTTGCTTGGACTCTTTGACAATTTCTTCCAGAAAAGGCAGATGAAAGTAAAATCCCGGTGGGAGAATGCGGTTGAAACGGGAGCTATGCAGAGGCCTGCCGGTCAGGAAATCCCTCTTGAAATCTGAGCTGAGCCGGGGATAGCAGAAAGGGATTACAAACTTCCATGAACCCTGTATTCTAATCTCTTCCTGTTCTTTTTCCCAGGCCTTTTTTTCTTCTTCAGGGCTTAATTTCTTCTTCTTCCCTATTACTGTGCCCATGCGCACATACAATCCCTGCTGGTATTCGTAGACAGTATCGGAGAACTTAAATTTTCCTACCAGGTCCACGAATTCAGATACAAATCCCATTTTACTATTCTAAAGTGGGGTACTGTTTAAAAATCTTTAGGCGGGAAAATGGTTATTGAGAAAGATAGTAGATATACGTAATTTTTTGTTACCTCTTTGAGACTATCACCGTAAATATTAACTGTGCTATTGCTTTCGTTTAGCTGAAAGAGAAAAACGAGAACAATTGCTACGCAACTATACCTAACGCATGCTAAACGGTTCACTTCGTTCTCTAAAATTTCCCAGAGTGAGTTATTAATTAAAATCTATCTAAAAATGTAAAACTAGAAATGATGACTCTCTCCAATTAAATTTTTCTTGCAATGAGTAAAGCTATAGAATGATAATGAGGTTTGCCATGTGATTTGTCCAATTTTATTTCTTCAGAATATTTAATGACTTCCCAATCTAGGTAAAGATTATTTAATTCATTTTTTTCAAACAAATATAAATCAAATTTCTTTTCCATCTTTAATGAATAATCAGGAAAGTTTCTAGTAAATATGGTTATCAAGTTAAAGCCACCATTTTTTGTGGAATCTTTTATTTTTCTAATCATTTCATGAGCCTTTATCTTTGGCAAATAATGCAGAGTAAAAGTAGATATAATTAGGTCGTATCTTTTTATAAATTTAAACTCATTAATATTGGTACAAAAAGTTTTAACTAATACGCCATTAATCTGTGCTAATTTTTTAACTTTCTCCAATCCTTCTATAGAACAATCTACTCCCTCAACATTAAAACCGTTTTTAGCTAAAAAAATAGCATTCTTTCCTTCACCAATCCCAAGGTCTAACGCCTCTCCAGACTTTATGAAATTTAATAAATGTGTTACTGCTTTGTGCGGTTCAGTTCCCCAGTAAAATTGTTCTTTGGTATATTCTTTTGAAAAATCCATTTTAATATGTTGTAAGACAAGCATTCCAAACTTTTTCACAATAATTACATTTTTTACAATTAAAATCACAATTTGCAATAACACTTTTAAAGTTTTTAGGCAATTTACCCATCTGAAGATAAGGTATTTTATTATATTTTTTAATAAACTCATTCTTCCATACGTGAAGCCCATAAGATGAAAGAACCGTTAATAAATCTCCTTCATTTTTTCGGTGAAAATAAATTTCCAGCAAATATTTTAGGAGTTTGGTTGGCAATTCCCTGCCGGCGAGCTTAAAGACGTCCACAAAATCATCATAACTATCTAAATCTTTTGGAAGGATGAATGAAGACTTTAACATCTTCCATGGTTCTTTAGAATATATCTTTGTGCAAGGGATTATTTTTGGGTAAGCTATATCTCCATGATGCGACAATAAGTTAAAGTGATATGTTCGAAATAGACACTCATTTAGACAACATTCGTTGACTAAAAGTTTAATCTTGGCTGAAACATTATTTGAAATATTTTTTATCAACTCTTCATTATGATTTATATCTCTATCAACTATGATTATATCAAACCCCATTTGATCAATGAATTTAGCCCGATAGATGGAATTGATATTAGAGTTAACTGAAATAGAAAAAGTAAGTAAAGGATATTCCTTTTTAAGCTCTGTAAAATAGACTGGATTGGAGAGAACTACATTATCAATTAAATTTTCATTTACTAAGGGACGAATAATTTCTTTATATTTTTGAACGAGTTCAGGAGAAAAAGTCATTTCTCCATCACAGGAGCGATTCATCACCAAACTACATTTAATTCCATTTTCTTTTAGTTTTTTCAACGCCAATGGTAAATTTTTAAGATAATCTGATGATTTAAAATTATAATCAATTATCCTTCCCGAAGTCATTACTTTGTGGGGGAGGCCAAAATACACATCATTAATGAATTTCTTATTCTCAATAAAATGATCGACTATCTCGTAGTCTCCATTATATGGTACTGAAAACTTAACCATATTAGATTTCATTTTTCCTTATTTTTTCGAGCAATAAATCAGATCGCTGGATGTAATTTTTCCTCTCTTGGTCAGTTATGACCATTTTTTTTACCCATCTATGACAATACTTACAACTATCACAGTCAAAAGTGCATTTTCCATTAACAAAATAATTTAGAAAACCATTCAGTTTTTTATTATCTAAATAAATCAATAAAGGTTTTAATTTTTGTTCTTTGTCCAACGGCAATGAGCCAACACTTGAAATAACTTGATTTCCAACTAAATCAAACAGATTTCCAATATAACTACTATTTACATAAGCATTAATTGTATTGACCAGCCATTTTGTGGGAGCCTCTCTTCCTGCCACTTTAAGAAAATCTATTCCTACTTCTTCGTAAAATTGTGTATCTTCAGGCCTAATCCAAGGACTGCGAATGAATTCCACGGGATTTTTCAGCTTTACATTACTGCACTTTATCTTAGGATAATTGTAGAAAACATTCTGATTACAAGAACTTTGTGAACGAAAACCATCACACACATAATCATAAGTGTTGTTTGGACATTGTAAAATGCATTGAAGATTTCCCAGAACTTCTAATTCTACTTTAGTTCGTGAACGAATCTTTTTCAGTAATTTGAAATCTCGGTTGATATCAGTTTCTAGGATGATTCTATTTACTTTTAATTCAGTATACCAATCAATTCTGCGTAGAGTATCTATTTTGCAAACAGTAGAAGCACAGATGTAAATGTTTGGAAAATTTTCCCGAATAGTTTCGATTAAGATGGGATTTGCGACAGTCACCAAATCCACACCCACAGAAATCAATTCCGACACAAATCTAACTAATTGCTGCCTAAAACCTATTTCGAATTCTTTTAGATGATAACTAGGAGCATTTATGACATAATTGAATTTTAAATTGTGCTTATGGCATAAATCAATATGATTTTTTATCTGACTCCAAGACACTTTAGGAAGCGCATCTGCTGGCCGAGCTGAACCCAAAAAATCGGTCTTCTCGCTACCAAAAACCTCTACAATTAAATTTTTTGAATTATTGTTCACTAATCCTATTTGTTCAATCAAAATGTTATCCCAATTAGTAGCTACAGTAAGTTTCATTTGTTAACCTCTTTGAAACATTGGGGGTCTTGGACAAAAAAATCTTGATAGAATGCTTTAGAAAGAGCCAAACATCCGCCACAGGTTTTGCTAAACTGGCATTTTCCACAAGACCAATCGTGAAAATTTCTAATCTTCCACAATAAATCGGAAGTGTACCAAATCTCAAAGAAAGTTTGATCACGTAAATTACCTATTTTTACACCCATTGGACGACAAGGAAGAACGTCACCGTTCGGTAAGATAGTTAAACCATTAATTCCAGCTACACATCTTCCTCCAATGCCATCATGTTGATCTTTCAGCAAAATCCAGAGGGGGCGACGAGTATCATACAGTATTTTCCCCTCATTTTTCTTCGCAAATTTCATCACTAATTGATATGCCTCTTTTGTTTCTTCAGCCGTTAAGACAAAATCCCGAATTTTTTCTCCCCTGCCACTTGGGATATATCTAGCGACTGAAACAAAATCCACTCCTATCTGCTCGGTTAGGTTAAGATAGTTGATTAGGTCTAGAAAATTCAATTTATGTACTGTAAACTTAGTAGCTGATTTAATCCCATTTTCTTTTAGTGCTTTGATAGATTTAATGGCTTTATCAAATGTTTCTTTACCTCTTATTTTTTCATGAACTTCTAGACTCCCTCCATCTAAAGAGATTTGCACATATTTTAAATTCTTAATTTTTTTTAAATTCGAGATAACTTTCCTATTCATTAATGAACCATTGCTCAGAATAGAAACATAAAATCCTAATTGATCTAAATATTTAGCAATCTCAAACCACTCTTTTCTAACTAAAGGTTCGCCGCCAGTGAGGGAAATTTCACATTTAAATCCCCACTTGTCAACGGTTTTTTTAAGCATATTTGCTATTTTTTTGATTTCTTCAATATCAAGTTCCTCTTTTATACATAATTTATCTTGATAACAATGCAGGCATTTAAGATTGCATCTTTCAGTTAAGTGCCATTGCACTCTAAATATCTTTTTAATTTCTTCTGGTGATATGTCCGGATATTTTTGATTATCAATCATCCACGATTGCCCCCATTTCTCTCAAACTATTGATAATATCATCGTCGTTGACTGAAATACTGTTATTTATTGATTGCAAACATTGAAATGTCTTTTTACTTATCTTGAAAACATCTCCTTCTTTAATATTCACTAACCAAAACCTTTCTTTTAAAATATAAGGTTCTTGCAAAAAACGAAAAGCTTTGTTGATTTTCATTTTATTTTCTTTAATTCATCACAATTATTAGCAATTTTTTCAATGGCTTTAATTATCAAATTCATCTGTAGTTTGGAGTTAGGATAATGAATCCCCGAAATATAAATTGTAGACTCAGTTAGGATTTTAGCTTTTGGATAAAGAGATGACTCTTGCTTAAACCATTCCATTTCAGGCACAGTCTTATCCAACCAAACACCACAATGAATTCCTTCGTGGTGGAGAGCCAGCATAAACCTGTTACGACTATCAACTAAAGAGTCTGATATTCCTAGTTTAGTATGATCAATTCTAAACACAAACATAGTATTTGATGATACCGCTTCTTCAGTAATCTTTTGTGGGACGATGAAGTCAAATATTTTTAGTTTATCTACTAAGTAGTCTCTATTTTCTTGTCTTCTTTGGTTATAAATTTCAATATTTTTCAGCCTTTCAATGCCAACTGCAGCAAATAAGCCGTTAAATTTAAAATTGTGCCCAAGATTAGTATATTTATCTTGAATATAATTTGGAAACATATTAGCTTTGGCAGCTTTATCTCTCAGCCTCAAGTTGTTAGTGGTAATTGCTCCGCCTTCGGCGATAGGAAGATTCTTAGATATATGAAATGAAAAAGCAGCAATATCTCCTAAATTCCCTGCTTTTTTTCCTTTATATGTTGCACCATGTGCTTGGCAAGCATCTTCGACGAGGATAATGTTCTTGTTCTTAGTACATTCGTATATTTGATCCATATCACAGGGATTACCAAAAATATGAACCAAAATCACCGCTTTGGTATTTTCGTCAATTTGTTCATTGAGATTTTCTGGATTGATATTGAATGTTTCCAAATCAACATCACAAAATTTAACCTTAGCTCCTACATTTAATACTGCTGTAGCCGCCGAGAAAAAACTATATGCTGGTATTACAACATTATCAGAGGATTTAAGATCACAAGCAAGCAAAGCACTATAAATTGCGGCTGTGCCAGAATTTAACGTCAGACAATACTTAGATCCGATATACTCATTGAATTTTTTTTCAAAAATTGTGACATCTGAATCTAGTTTATAATTACTAAAAGAAAGGGAACGGAATTTTTCCACTAAAGATTTTACTTCTGCCCCGGTTACGTTGGGCCAGGTATAAAAAGAATTTTCAGGAACGATAGGCTTTCCGCCTAACACTGCCAACATCATAAATGAGACTAATTTATCCCTAATTTATAAATTTTGTTAATTATTTGTTTATCAAAATGGGAATATTTAAATAGTTATTTAATAATCTGAGTAAAATGGAAGAATTATCTGCCAAAGACAAAAAAATTCTTGCAAGTATTGAATTTGATGCCAGAAAGACCATAAGCAGGATAGCTAAAGAAGTAAATTTATCTAAAGAAGTGACTAATTATCATCTTCATAATTTAGAATCCCGAAAGCTAATTTCTAAATATGGGACAATATTTAACTTATTTAATATGGGTAAAGATTACTATTATTTATTCCTAAAAATAAACAATTTACAAAAAATAAAGTCAGATATTCTAATAGAACTAAAAAAGATTGAAAGAATGACCAAATATGATTTTCTTGAAGGTAATTTTAATTTATGCTTAACTTTGTATTCTAATTCATGCTATGATTTAATAAAAGAAGTTTATCCTTTTATAAATCAGTTCGGTAAGCATATTACTAGAAAAGAAGTTTATCCCATAACTGATATCTTCATCAAGAAATGTAATTTCTTATACAATAGCAGTGAGGAAATGGAATATGTGCACATTAAAAGAACTAACTTATGTCCCTTTAGTGATTTAGAAAAGAACATCACTGAAGAAATTGCAAAAAATCCTAAGATACAGTTAAATGAACTTAAAACTGTAGTAAAAGTAGATATTAAAACTTTAAAAAAATATATTCTACAACTTCATCAAAAAAAAATTATTGAATTTTATCGTACCTATCTGGACCTTAGGCAATTAGGGTATCAAAAGTTATTAGTATTTTTGTATTTATATAATTTTTCCAATGAAAGAAGAACACTCATTGAAAACCTATTAAAGCAAAATAACATTTCTAGTATTAACATATGTTTCGGTAACGCTGATCTGCTCATAGATATACATATAAAAAAAGTTAATGAAATTTATAGTCTTATGTCAAATCTTATGAATGAATTCCCTGAAATTGTCAAGGATTTTGAGATATTTGCAGTTAACGAGTCAAAATATTTGAAATAATTCCCTTTTTGATAAAAAAACAGAGGGAGTAGTTTTATATATTTATTAATTTTAAAGAAAAAAATGGAAAACCAAAATATTCAAAAAAGCTCGGAAGTTGAATTAGTTGATAACCAAGAGTTAAGAAATTTGATTGAAAGTTGCTCAACCTGTGGTTGGTAATTTTTTTTATTTTTTATAATTTATTATTAATATGGATGACAACTATTTCCATCAGGAATATGGGTTAACAGTTCTAGAAATATATTCCCATAAAGTTGGGTTCAACAATTTAGCAAATATTATTAATGCCCAAGAGGGAAAATTCTTTCAAAGAGTATATCAAAGATTAAGTAGAGATGAAATTTTAAGAATACTTCCAGTGAAACAATATTTATCAAAAAATGGTTTTCCTGTGGCCATGCCTATTAAAAACAAAAAAGGAGTATATTTAAGTGAATTTCAAGGAAGACCAAGTGTTCTTTTTAATTTTTTGCCGGGAAAAGTCAAATATCATCTCTCATCGAAAGAATTACAAGAAATTGGTAGCACATTAGCTCGTTTTCATCTTTGTCTTCGAGATTACCCTCATTTAGAAGACTTTGTCACTCCGGAAAAAGATTATAATTCTACTCAGTGGTATGATCATAACATTTCAGTATTAGAGCGATTAGGAACAACAGAATCAAAAGAAATTATTGCTGAATATGCTCTGTTAAAAAAGCAAAGACCAAAAGACTTAGACTTAAATCAACTCCCTCTCACTCTTTTACATTGGGATTTTAGAGACGAAAACATCCTTTTTAATGATGGACGCATAACCGGAATCACGGATTTTGAATGTATGTGTTATGATAACCGAATATATGATCTAATATTTTCCGTATTGGGTTTCTGTTTACCCACACCAGAATTAGATTGTGCAGGAATGAAAACAATTATGAATTCTTATGCATCAGTGAGTCCGTTGGAAGAAAAAGAAATCTTAAACTTTCCCTATTTGCTTAAATTGATGACTTGGGACAAATGGTGTTCTTTTTACGTTTCAGAAACAATGGGACTGTGCAACAAAAGAAAATCTAAGATTAATCACAAATATTATAAAGATTGTTATTTAAAGATGAAAACTGATCCTATACTATGATAAGCACAACCTTTGCAAGAGGATGGTTTAAAGGAGAAAATAATTCCAATAATTATGAATACTTCCCTTTCTTTATTAGAAGAGTTAGTTATATTTATGAAAAACAACTATACTCTAAAGTTATCGAAGCAATTAAAAAAATTATTTTAAAAAAAATAAGTGAAGAAAAAAGAAGAAAATTATTCTCTTCTGCCTTTGATGCTAGACTAGAATTACTGTTTCTCTCCGGTTATTTTAATTATTGGTTTCCGAATCATCCTTCTCAAAGAGAAGTTATTCGTTTTATATTAGATTATTTGTATGCAATAAATCCTTCTGACCCATTTGGGGTGAGTGGCAGTTATCTTCCGCGGTCTCAAACAGAAGTTAAACAGTTAGTGGAAAAAGACGGTATAACTGAAAATGACCGCCTCATTGGAGAACTAATTTTACATCTCAAGTCCGCAAGCTGGGCTACCACTTCTGAAAGCATTTACATGGCTAAATCTATTGAAGGACCTTATTTCATTGGTGATCAAAACAAGTTTGCTTTCATCCGCTCTTATTTTAGCTTGAAGAATCCAGAGATATGGCCAGAGTCTGCCCATTATAAATTTGATAAAGTAGAAATTTGCACAATATACGAACGAAGTAAGTCTAACTTTGGAGATATATCAATTGATTTTTATGGGAATTATCACAGCGATTTTAACCTCAACCATTATGCGAAAGCCATTGTTCTAATTGATGGAGAATATCTGAACAATCCCGAAGAAATTTCTCAAATTATTGATTATCTAAAAAGTCTTACTTTAAATCAGATGAGGCACTTTAGGAATATTCCAATCAAAGAACAAATGAAAAAGATGATGGAATTGCATTGCAAAGTTTACAGAAATGTTTTTTCCTTGGCTGGTATGGATTGGATGCCAACTACTGAAATGTATCAATTAATTGAGAAGAAAGAACTGAAACCAAAAACAGAAAAAGATGAAGTTTATCAAGAAGATGAGCCTCATGATGAATTTACTACCCTCACTTTAAATTTAATAGATGATGCTAATTATGACCATAAATATTCGCGTTTCTGTGAGAATCTCTTCAATTTCTCATTGAAATCTCCTAAAGGAATTGAATTTTATGGTGGAAAAGCAACTAATTTAGGCATTTTAATTAACAAAGGCTTTCGCGTGCCAGAAGGTTTGGTCTTGACAACTGAATCATTTAAACATTTTATGTCTCAAAATCATCTTTACCCTAAAATTAAAGAAATTATTCAAAATTTAAATATAGAAAATACTGAAAGTTTGAACAAAATATCTTATCAAATCAAAGAATTGATATTAGAAAGCAATATTGATCTTTGTTTAGAAGAGCATTTAATAAAAAATTTGTTTCTTAAAGATAAATTTTCTGTACGAAGTAGTGCTACCACGGAAGATCTGAAAGAAGCCAGTTTTGCTGGTCAGTTTGATACTTATTTAAATGTAAGTAAAGAGGATTTTATTGAATGCATTAAAAAGTGTTGGGCGTCACTTTTCTCTTCTCGAGCAATTTATTATCGTATTAAAAAGGGATTTCATCCTTATAATGTATCCATGGCAGTAATTATTCAAGAAATGGTTGCTGCAGAAATAGCTGGGGTATGTTTTACCCAAGATTCTTCAAGTAACTTAATTATCGAAGCTTTTAAAGGTTTAGGAGAAAACGTTGTTTCTGGTTCAGTTAATCCCGATAAAATCACTATTTCCAGAGACTTACATAAAATAGAGGGAAAAACAGATACGATTTCACGAAGATTAATTGAAGAATTAGCTAAAAAATCATTAGAAATTGAGAATTTGTTTGGTGTCACCCAAGATATTGAATGGGCCATTTATAAAAATGATATCTACTTCCTCCAAACTCGGCCACTCAGTAAACCCGTACCCAAAAAGTCAACAAAAATGGATAATTCTGAAGGGTTGATTCTTATAGGAATTCCGGCTTCAGAAGGGATAGCTAGAGGTAAAGTTTGTATCATTGATGATTTATCTGAAATGAATAAATTTCGAGTGGGAGATATCCTCTTAGCTAAAACTACTAGTCCAGAATTTGTGGTAATAATGTCCAAAGCATCCGGAATAATAACTCAATTTGGAGGTATTTCTTCTCATGCAGCCATCGTAAGTAGAGAATTAGGAATACCTTGTATTGTTGGTTGTAAGGATTTGTTTGAAAAAGTTAAAGATAGTGATAAAATAATAATGGATGGAAATTCCGGAAAAGTTTACTATGAAAACAAATAATCTCTTTAAATAGCTAAGGAAATGGATCCAAAAATTATCAAATTAGAACGGAAGGTTATGCGAGCATATAATCGTTTTGATTGTCATTTTTATGAAGGACATATCTTGCCAGTACGAAATTTTTCAACAACACTTGCTCAGGAGTTGAAGAGTAATAATTTAATATGCGATTCTGCTGCTTTACTTCATGATATAGGAATAGCTCTTTATGGAATTAACGAACATAATATTAGGGACTGTAAATAAATTACTTGTGCATAATATTATTTTTGTGGAGAAATGGTATAGTTCCAATCTGGATGAAATTTGTGCCTTTTGATGTTAACTTTTTTGAGTTCTTCGTCAGTAATCTTGATTCCTTTCCTGTAC
>JACRPH010000023.1 GCA_016214025.1 Candidatus Woesearchaeota archaeon | reverse complement strand
TCCAACCTATACATTCCACACCTACAATCTATTTAAAGGATAAGGGCGAATAAATGCAATACTAACAAATACTCTTAAAGTAAGTCAGCAGAGGGGTGGTAGGATTAATACTATCATTCTAAAACGGGGTGGAAACCATGACAATCAAACAAATGAGAAAAAGAGATGGAAGGGTGGTTGATTTTAATTCAGAGAAGATTGCTACCGCCATATTCAAGGCAGCCCAGTCAGTCGGCGGCCACGATGAAGAAATGGCGCGGCAGCTGGCAGCTAAAGTAACCCAAGAGTTAGAAGCGATTAATTTAGAGATCCCTGATGTAGAAACAATTCAAGATATAGTAGAGAAAGTGTTAATCCAGGAAGGCCATGCTAAAACCGCTAAAGCGTACATTCTTTACCGCGAAGAACGAAAAAAGCTTAGAGAAGCAAAGTCTATGATGGGGGTTGTAGATGACTGCAAACTCAGCCTGAATGCGCTTACTGTGTTAGAGGGAAGATACCTGCGTAAAGATGAGAATGGAAAAGTTATCGAAACGCCAATGCAATTGTTTGAGCGGGTAGCCGGAAATGTAGCTCTGGCGGATGGATTGTACGGACAAGATATCGAGCAAGCCAAGCAGGAATTCTTAGCGATGATGTTAAGTCGCGATTTCATGCCTAATTCTCCTACGCTGATGAATGCAGGGACAGGAATACAACAATTGTCCGCTTGTTTTGTGCTTCCAGTAGAAGATTCCATGGAAGGCATTTTTGATTCAGTTAAGCATGCTGCTCTTATACATCAAAGCGGGGGAGGAACCGGATTTGCTTTTTCCCGCTTAAGACCAAAAGGAGCTCGGGTGGGCAGCACTGGCGGAGTAGCCTCAGGACCAATTTCATTTATGAAAGTATTTGATGCGGCTACGAATGTTATCAAGCAAGGCGGCAAGAGAAGAGGGGCGAATATGGGTGTTCTTCGGGTGGACCATCCCGATATTTTGGATTTTATCACCTGCAAAGAGAGGAATGACCAGATAACTAATTTTAATATTTCTGTAGGTGTTACTGAAAAGTTCATGCAAGCGATGTTGAACAACGAAAGTTATGAATTGATTGACCCCAGAACCAAAACCGTTGCCGGCCAACTAAATGCGAAGAGGGTATTTGACCTGCTGTGCACCATGGCATGGAAGAATGGCGAGCCGGGAGTGATTTTCTTAGATAGAATGAATAACCACCGAAGTAATCCTACCCCAAAATTAGGGAATATCGAAAGTACCAACCCTTGCGGCGAGCAGCCTCTTTTGCCTTACGAATCCTGCAACCTCGGTTCGATAAACTTAGCCACCCATATCACAACTGACGGAAAAGTTGATTTAGAAAAACTTAGAGATACGGTGCATAAAGGAGTGCATTTTCTAGATAACGTCATTGACATGAATAAATTTCCTATTTCCAAGATTACAGAGATGGTGATTGGCAACCGCAAGATTGGGTTAGGAGTGATGGGCTGGGCGGATATGTTAATTAAATTGGGAGTTCCCTATAACTCCGAGGAAGCTTTGGCTCTTGCCGATAAGGTTATGTGCTTTATTGACTGCGAAGCCAGAAATGCCAGTCACAAATTAGCACTACAACGAGGCACGTTTCCTAACTTTAACGGAAGTGTGTATGACAATGGAAATCCAGAATGCAAGTTTAGAAATGCTACGCTTACTACTATTGCCCCAACTGGTACCATTTCCATTATTGCCGGCTGCTCTTCAGGCATAGAGCCATTGTTTGCGATTTCTTTTCTGCGCAAGACACCTCAATTTGAACTGCTGGAAGTAAATCCTCTGTTTGAAGAGAAGGCCCGCAAAGAAGGATTTTACAATAATGAATTGATGACTAAGATTGCGCGTAAAGGCAGCATCCAGGATGTGGAAGAAGTTCCTGAACATATACGTAAAGTGTTTGTTACTGCGATGGACTTAACACCAGAGGATCATGTAAAGATGCAGGCAGTATTTCAGAAGCATACCGATAATGCGGTATCCAAGACGGTAAATTTCCCGTTCACGGCTACGGTAGAAGATATTACTAATGTGTTCCTGTTAGCATATAAGTTGGGATGCAAAGGGATTACTATCTATCGCGATGGGAGCAGAGAAGTGCAGGTGTTAAATATCAAGCGCGAGGAGAAGAAGTGGGAATCAGCTAAAGAAGAAGTTACGCCTAGGCCAAAAGAAAAAGAAGAGTTGATAAGTGTGGGTGCAGAGTTTTCAGGCGGATGTGCTAAGTGTAACGTGTAAAGAAGAAGAGATAAAAAGCGCTGGCTAAGCCATAATCTGCGAGGGAGTTGGTGTGGTGAGAGACATTGGTCAAGAACGGTCAGGTTCAGGTGTACACCGGTGATGGCAAAGGTAAAACCACTGCTGCTCTGGGATTGGCTATGCGCGCTATCGGGCAGGGATTTAAAGTATTTATAATTCAGTTTATGAAAGGCGGCGCTTATACTGGAGAATATATTTCCCTTAAGAATTATCTTCCAAATGTAGAGATATTGCAGTTTGGCCGTTCGTGCATCAAACAGCAGAAACAGCTTAAGTTAGGAGGATATTCTCAGCGCAAAGATAAAGAGATTTATGATTTTGTCCGGGAAGAAGTAGAATGCGGAGAATGCCGGTTCTGCTTCCTGAACGATGACGTGCAGCGAGATTATGTGGAAGAAGCGTTTAAGAAAGCATTGGAAGTGGTATTATCCGGGGATTATGACATGGTGATTCTGGATGAAATAAACGTAGCCATGCATTTGGAGATGCTGAACCCGGAGTTAGTGTTGAATCTCATGGCGAACAAGCCGGAGCACGTAGAGTTAGTACTTACCGGCAGAAACGCTCCGGAAGAAATAATACATCATGCGAATTTAGTAACGGAAATGAAGCCGGAGAAGCATTATTATGAGCAAGGAGTTAGGGCCAGGAGAGGAGTGGAGTATTAGATAGAATATTTACAAGCCAGAGAAATATTAATATAGGTGAGGATAATACTTGAGCTCATTAACAGTTGCAATGCATTAAAAACGAGGTGAATTAGAATGGTGTTGAAAGAACTGAAGAATCTCAAAAAAGATACCGAAAGGGCAAAAGATTGGGTGGCAGCAGAGTTCAGCTATGCTAAAAACTTACAGGTTAAATTAAAAGATATTGAGAAGCTAGAAACCAGCCAAGCTGAGAAGAACATTCGTAGCGGATTAAAGATTCTGCGCTGGGTAGGAAGAGGAGAACGAAGAGCAGATAGATACGAAAGACGAGTGATGGATGAACTAAAGAAATTAGGAAATATCCTGCCTAAAACGCTTAAAGATGAGGAAGAAGATTTATCTAAAGAGTTAGATGTGGTTGAAGCCAAGTTAGTCAAGGCAGCATCAATCTTTACCGGTGATTTAAGAGGAGAATTGTTAGAGCTAGAAACTGACGAACAGCTGCTGGCACATCTTCAGAAGAAAAAGCCTCAGGAAGCAGACAAAATAAAGAGATTGCTTCATCAATTGGTGGAGAAAACGGAAAACGAAGTAGACGATTTAATGAAATGGATTGGTACAACTGAAGCCGTGCTGAAGAAAATCGAAGGCTTTGAGGCGAAGCTGGAAAAACTGTCTGAGGGATAAGCAACCCCTTTTTCTTTGTTTTTATTTTTCTTTTACCCTTGCACCACATATGATAATTACCACTTAAATTTTTCAAGTTTATATTTTAATTCCGGCTCTCCTTCCAGAAACCAGTCTTTAAGGCAGCGGGCTTCATAATCTCCTGCTCCGCCGACTTTAACTAAAGACTTATCCGCCTGGTTTATGCGCTGGTTTTCCGTAGCCGGATCTCCGCATTTAACACAGATGGCATAGTGTATTTTGAGCTTATCGGCCAAGCACATCAATTTGGGCACGTCGTTAAACCCCTGGCGGTTATATCCCCGGGGCAGGCCGGTGGCGTGGAAATGATAACCTTCTCCCAACAACCGGGCAAACATACTATAAATCCCTGGAAAAAATTGAATTTCGTCTCCGAATGCTTCACGTATTTCTTGGTGCTGGCGGAGGTATGTTTCCATCCCGACGGCATCTTTGACTAGAATAGCAGGTATTTTTTCCCCACTGTGCAAAGTAACCTGCCCCGGTTCAAATTCTCCCCCTGCTTTTTCTCCATAGCGAGCGTCTTCATTCCATTTGAATACAACATAAGGCAATCCTTTGCGCTGCATTTTAATTTGTTCTCGATGCCAAGCAGTTGACTTGCCGGAAAACATCGGTCCCAAGAATAATTCTAACGTCCCCATCGCCTGATGAGATATGGGGGGGGCATTGTAATAGTGGAAATGATGAGTACATTGTGGCAGATATGTTCCTTTTTCCAGAGTGCTGCGATTGGCTTCTTCAGCGCAGCAGGATTGAGAGCAAATAGCTTTGGCTAAGAGCACTTCATCGGCTAGGGCCATTAACTCCGGAGCAATGCCATGAGGGTAACATTCAGAATCCAAGTTTAATACAGAGGCGATAACATCCCGGTTGCTTCTCACTAATGCATCGATTAATTCTACCAATTCCGAAGGGAAATGCGATGCCCCGGAAATAATAGCGGTACGAGTATTCGGATTAATGTGATTGTAAATGTCTTCCACTTTGTGAGTAACAATGGCTTTATGCCGTCCGATATGCTCGGGGTTCGGATCATCCATGGGATGACGAAAAACTAAAATTTTACTGTCCCGTTTGTACCCGCTATCCACTACTGCATCCAGAAAACTCTCAATCTTTTCTGTTTTTTCGGATTGTACCGGACCGGAAATAACTGTAACTTTACCCTGAACGAAAGGCTTAGCATTTAATGACATACTTTATCACCTCATTTTTATAGGAAAATGTGTTTTGCAGGGGTTTAATAAAGGTTACTCCTTCTGAAACTATAGTTTGGAGTGGTGATAATTATATATATCAGATAAACTGATTAACTTTATGCTTCTCCGCCGGCTGAAATTGTACCATATCCGCTCTTATACTGATACCATTATCGATTTTCCGGCCGGCTCCCTGCTGCTCTCCGGAGATATCGGCTCAGGTAAATCTACTCTGCTCCTAGCCATCGAATTTGCATTGTTCGGCTTATCTAAGCCAGATTTACCTGGAGAAGCGCTGCTGAGGAAAGGCAGTATTAATGGCAGCGTAGAATTGGAGTTTACGCTGAGCTCAGGAACTGAAACCCAAGAGATTTCCATCAAGCGCAACCTGAAGAAAGCTCAAGATTCCATTAAGCAGACTAACGGTTATATAATTATCAACGAGGTAAAAAAGGAATTAACTCCGGTAGAGCTTAAAGCTGAAATTATCTCATTGCTGGGTTATCCTGAAGAGTATGTGAGCAAAAATAAGAATTACATTTATCATTATACTTTGTACACTCCGCAAGAGGAGATGAAACTTATTCTGCAGGAAGAGCCGGAAACCAGATTGGATGTGCTGAGAAAAGTGTTTAATTTGGATAAGTACAAGAATATCCGCGAGAACCTGCAGAATTACTTACGGCAGATGCGCAGTACTCTAGCGGTCATGGAAGCAAAAATTGAGCCGTTGGAAGAGCAGCAGAGGAAGCTGGAAGAGCTAAAGACGGAAAAAGTACGCGTGGAGAAGAATTTACAAGAGAACCTTCCGCGCCAACAGCAGGTTCGGTTAAGATTGGCAGTACAAGCCTCAGAGTTAGAACAGCTGGAACGAAAGCAGAAAATGTTGGTGGAGTTACAACAGAATTATAAAACCATTAAGGTAATGTTAGACACCAAAAAAGAGCAGCTGCAGCAGCTTAATTCTCAGCAAGAGGGATTACTGAAGCAGCTCCAAGAGCTTTCTTTTCCGGAGGAGACTAATTTAATTCAGGTACAGCAGGAATTGAAACAGCTGGAGGCACAGAAGACAAGTTATGTCCGAGAGATTAGTTCAGTTCAGGAAAGAATTGCCCAATTGCAAAAATCAATTCAAGAGCAGCACACCCAAGTAAAGAAACTGGAGGGAGAAATAGTAGTAATAGAAGAAAAAGAAAAATTAATCGCGCAGCTGGAAGAAGAAGTAACAGAAAAAGAACGCTTAAAAGAAGATAAAACTAAAATTGAGCATAAGTTAGATGAAATTAATTCCTCTTTGAGCCGATTAAAGCACATTCTATTCCAAAGCCAGGAGCTCCAGAAAAAAATATTGTCTTTGGAGGTATGCCCAATGTGCCTTCAGCCGGTAAAAGAAGAGCATAAACACACCATTTCTACTGATGAACAGCACAAGATTGAACTGGCGCAGAAAGAGTCAGAAGTTAAAGAGGCAGAGAAAGGAGAATTTACACTAAAAAAAGAGGAACTTCTGAACCAAATTGAGATTATACTAAAAAAAGAGAACCTTCTATCCCGGACTAAGATTGAACTTCGTCATTTAATAGAAAGCAGAAATAATTTAATGCAGTTTCAACAGCAGCTGAACCAAAAAGTGCAGGAGAGTAATTTGCTGAAGACAACGTTAGAAAGCCTAACTACTGGAGATCAAATAGAAAGCATCGATCAGAAAATCATGGAACTGAGAGAGCTCCTGCAGAAATTATCTCAACGAGAATATCTGCTTAAACAGCGCTCAAGCTTGAATCAGCACAGTGCGCTGTTGTCGGAACAGATATCTGAACTTACGGAAAAAAAGAATAATTTATTTCAAGAGTTGTCTCTCCAGCAGGATGGTTCAGCCCAGATCGTAGAACAGAAAAAAAATATTATGGAAAGCATTTCGGAAGAGAGAGAGATTTCTATTATTATCGCCCAGCATAAGACTAGTATTCACAGCATTACCGGGCAGGAAGAGCCGCTGCAACGAAGTATTACGGCACTAATTGAAGAGAAGAGTAAATTAGTTCGGAATAAAGAGCTGAGTTTTTGGCTCGAAGAACAGCTTATCCCACTTACCGTAACCATAGAAAAACAGCTTATGCTTAGCATCCATCATCTGTTTAATCAATTGTTCCAGGAATGGTTTTCCATGCTGATTGACGATGAAAACATAGCCTCGCGATTGGATGATTCTTTTACCCCGATAGTCGAACAGAATGGGTATGAGATTTCGTTTGCTAATCTCAGCGGGGGAGAGAAGACTTCAGCAGCGCTGGCATATAGATTAGCGCTGAATAAAGTGATTAATGATGTAATTCACGAGATCAAGACTAAAGATTTGTTGATATTGGACGAGCCTACCGACGGATTTAGTTCAGAACAATTGGATAAGGTGCGGGAAGTCCTGGATCGGCTGGGGTTAGGGCAGGTGATAATCGTATCCCATGAGACCAAGATAGAGACGTTTGTGGAGAACGTCATAAGAGTCAGGAAAGAAGGGAATGTGAGTGAGGTGGGGTAAATTAAACCAGAAAACAGCCATTAAGACACATATTTCATTCAACCGATATTGAAGTATCGAAATCCATATATAAAGCATTTTAAAAATAAAGCGGATATGGCTCTGGCTAAAAGGCATGAAACTCTCTATGGTATTATCTGCCATCTGGAAAACCCGGACGTGTTATTAGAACCGGTGCCAAAAGGGGTTGGTTATTTTCCGAGAAGAGAAGAGCCGAAGCGAAGAGAGCTAGAGCTAAAATCCCGAGAAAAAGACAATACCCTCTATCGTGTTGATGTATTCACTTTAGGAGCATTGTACACTCGCATTTTAGAGGAATATCCACCTTCACGCCTTCCCGCAGTGATGTCCGCCAAATTAGCTCAAAGAAATGCTTTTCGCCCGTGGGTTATTGAGGAATATCGTAAAAACTTTCAGGCAACAGTCAGGGAAAAGTTTCTGGAAATGGTGCGAAATCTGGAACTGAGAAGAACTACCGCCAGGGAACTGGTAGAAACTTATGCTCATGATTGCACCGGGCTGGCTCTTCCTCCCGATTCTTTAGAAGGGACGGTATTTCGTTTGGCCAAAGCTGCTGAATTTGAAACGATTGGCTCAGCCATTAAAGAAGGAGCAGCAGCTTATGAAAAGATGGTGCGGGAGAAAGGAATGCCAAACTACCGGATTGCCCGCGAGTACGTGGAAATTCAGGAAGCGTTTAGAAAGTTATCGCATTAAAGTACACTTTTTGCTCTGAGGGCTTACTTCACCACTCCTTTCAACGCGGCAATACCTACTTCCAACTGTTTCGCAGTAGGCTCTTTGGTGGTGAGCTTCTGCAGCCATAATCCGGGAGCGATTAGAATCTTGATTAAGAAACTCTGATTAAATCGCGCACTTAGCTTCACTAATTCGTAACCAATTCCGGCTAATACCGGCAGTAATAATATTCTTCCGAACAGTTTAATGTGCCATTCTCCATGGATAAATGAAAAAATGATTATAGACAGCAGTAAAACCATAAACAAAAACGAAGTTCCACATCTAGGATGAAAGCGCGAATATTTTTTAACATTGGCTACGGTTAATACTTTTCCGGCTTCATAACAGGCGATTGCTTTGTGTTCTGCTCCGTGATATTGGAAGATTCGGCGCACTTCTTTCACCAAAGAGATTACTACCAAATATGCTAAAAATAAAGCTACCCGAAATAATCCGTCTAATACATCAAACCATATTCCTTCTGATTGAATAAATCGAGCGGTAAAGAACGGCAGGGCAATGAAGAATAGTACTACGAATAGAAATGATAGGGCAATGGTTCCGATAATTTCCGTAGCAGTAAGCTTTTCTTCGGTTCCCAAATTCTGGTTGGAGCTCCATACTAAAGCCCGGATGCCATCGTAGAGAGTATAAGCTAATCCTACGATTCCGCGGATAAAGAAGAAGTTAAAGTATTTTGGATAAGAGGTGCTTTTCTCGGATTTTATTTTGATTTTGCCATTAGGAAGGCGCACAGCTACGGCATAACGCTGTTGGTTGCGCATCATTACTCCTTCAATCACTGCCTGGCCGCCGATATTCATACTTCTTTGGATTTATATGCTGGAATATAAAGGTAACTGTTCAGGGATACTATTCAACTTAACGTCATCTCTTATATTTTACATGGCAAAAAACAAGAGATGACGATAACATTAAAGTATCTGGATGGTTTTTCTTAGATAATCCCTCCTATGTATGAGTTATTCTTCCAACAAATTTATAAAATACCCCCTCTGCTAGCTTAAAAATGGCCTTTTTAGACCCGCTCTTTAATCCAGTACTATTGCCGTTGCTTAATTTAGTTGGCCCGTTCTGGGGCATCTTTCTTCTATCTTTAATTATCTCTTTAATCGTTACCGTCATCTACAAATATACTACTAATCAAGAATTGATGAAACGGCTGAAAGATGAGCAGAAGTCTTATTCTCAGAAGCTGAAAGAGCTGCGCAGCAATCCGGAAGAGATGATGAAGGTGCAGAAAGAAGCGATGAAAGTAAATATGGAATATATGAAGCTTTCATTCAAGCCGACGTTGATAACCATGCTCCCCATTCTGCTGATTTTCGGCTGGATGGCAGGTCATTTGAGCTATGAGCCGATTTACCCTGATGAAACATATAGTATCACTGCCCTGTTCAAAGCGGGGATTACTGGAGAGGCTGAATTAGTGATTGATGACAAAACTATGTTAGTAGATACAGCAGTTCAACCAATCAATAATAGTAGGGTTACTTGGAAGCTCAACAGTAAAGAAGGAGAGCATTTACTTACAATTAAATCAGGAAATTCTTCTCAAGACAAGAAAGTGCTTATTGCTAAAGAATTTAATTATGCTGAAGCGATTTCAGTTTACCAGCATTCTGATATCGAAAAAATCCAAATAGATTATAATGAGTTACGTCCATTGGGGCCAACCTTTTCTATATGGGGATGGCAGCCGGGATGGATTAGCATCTATATCATATTCTCGCTGGTATTTAGTCTGGCGTTGAGAAAAGCTTTTAAGCTGTATTGAGTGATTATAGTAAAATCAATCAAAAGGAGGGAATATAACTATGGAAGAAAATCAACCGGCTCATCAAGAGCATTCTGAGCATCAGGTACACCACGAGCATCCAGTACATCATGATGCACCTAAAAGCAAAGTAAAAATAGACGTATTTAAAGTGGCGGCAGCGGTTTTAGCGGTGCTGCTGGTAGTTTCAATCATTACTAGTGGATTTACTAAATGGGGGGTTGTGGGAGCAGCTTCTCAGGATAAAGTAACCCAAGAAACTTTAGCTTTTGTGAATAAAGCCTTATTGCAAGGCCAATCGGTAGCAGAATTAAAGTCAATAAGTGAAAGTGCTGGTTTGTATAATATGAAACTGGTGGTTAATGGGAGGGAGATTGACAGTTATGTAACTAAAGATGGCAAGTTGTTCTTCCCGCAGGCAATTAATGTAGCAGAAGTTAGTGCTTTATCCGGAAGCGCTGAACCGGAAGCTCCAGCTCAGGCTCAAGCTCCAGTTAAGTCAGATAAACCTAAAGTTGACCTATACGTAATGAGTTTCTGCCCGTTTGGAAATAAAGCAGAAGAAACCATGTATCCCGTATACAAATTGCTTAAAGATCAAGTAGAATGGAACGTGCATTATATCGTTTCAGTGAGCGGAACTACGGTAAATTCTTTACACGGACAGCCTGAATCTGATGAAAACATGAGAGAAGTATGTGTAAAAGAGAATTATGATTTGGATGCGTTCTGGAAGTTTATGAGTTATGTGAATAATAACTGCGGCAGTAATGGAGCGTGCTGGAAAGATGCAGCTAAAGAAGCGGGTGCAGATAGTGCGGTAATTGAGACTTGTGTGGCTAAGAAAGGCTTGGAGTACATGAAAGCGGAAGCTGATGCTTCTAATGCAGCTAATGCCCAGGGCTCGCCTACATTGTTGATTAACGGACAGCAAACTAGTGCAGTGTATCAGTATGGGAATGCTGCAGTGTATCAGAAAGCCATTTGTGATGCTTTTAACACCCCGCCGGAAGCATGTGCTAAGGTGCTAAATTCAACTGCGGCATCAGCCACGGCTAGTGCACAGGGAGGAAGCTGCGGGTAGTTAGTTTTTTGTTATTATTGTTTTTTCTCTCCTAAACTTTTATAAATAGCCTTTGATTTAAGCTTAAAGTCAGTCCCAAGCGGACTTGATCTAGAGGCGACTCAGGTCAGAACGTTAATACTTCTGAGCGCTGTAATTAACCAAACACTAAAATAAACAAAGCGAGGTAACCAAACATGCCACGAGGAATGTATCGTTCGAGAACGTTTCGAAGAATATTCGTTAAAGTTCCTGGAAATACGGTTAAGCTGCACTATCGCAGACGGAAGCCGTCCAAAGCTAAGTGCGCTAACTGCAAGAAGCTGTTAATAGGAGTTCCCCATGAACTGCCGTTGAAGATGAAAAACATGCCTAAGACCGCTAAACGTCCGGAAAGGCCTTACGGCGGAATGCTGTGTTCAGCCTGCACTAGACAATTGCTGAAACAGAAAGCGAGGGGTGGATAAAAATGGCACTATTTGAAGTAGGAAGATTATGCGTTAAGCTGGCCGGAAGAGATGCCGGCAGGAAATGCGTAGTAGTAGAACAATTAGACCCCACTTACGTTTTAGTTGATGGAGCTACTCGCAGGAAGAAAGTTAATATTAAGCATTTAGAACCTTTAGCAGAAACCATTGAATTGAACTCTGGCGCTTCACATGAGGAGGTAAAAGACGTGTTCGAGAAATTAGGATTAGACGTGTTTGACTCTAAGCCGAAGCAGACTCCGCCAAGGAAGAAGCATCTGAAGAAGGTTAAGGACAAGACTGAAAAGAAAACAGTCAAAGCTAAGCCGAAAATCGAGAAGAAAGATACGGGTGTGGTGAAGGAAGCGAAAGGGATTGAGGAAGTGCGGTAAAATCCCCCGGCAAAACCTTTAAAAATACGCTTAATTTCTAACACAAACATAGCCGACGCTTATCTTGAGCTGAAAGAAAGCAGGGCTGCCTGAGGCAAAAAATAAGGCAGACAGAGGATAATTCTCTGTTTGTGATGTTGGGTTGAATTAATTCAATGGTTAAAATGTCAGGATTAGAATCAAAAATAGGGGACATTTATCGTAGGAGAATCAATAGTTTTATCTATAGAAAACGTATTTTTTTGTTGGCTGCTGCTGGTTTAGCTTTAGGCAGTTACGGGTGTGAGAGCGATAGTAGCACTACTCACCATAAAGATAAAGAAGATACGCATGCATTTGCTTCTTGGCCAGATGATAAAAAACAAGATGTTTCACTTTATTCCGACACTTGTCAGAAAACTTTCTTTCCAGATAAAGATGGCGATGGCTATGGTGATAAAAGCGGCAATATTTTTGCCTGTGAGAAACCGGAGGGATATGTGGATAATTTCTTAGATTGTGACGATAATAATATTTACTTTGCTCCGGGTGCTAAAGAGATCTGCGACTTAAAAGACAATAATTGTGATGGGGTCATCGATGAAAGTGGGGCTTGCATATGTATCGATAATGATTTTGACGGGTTTTCCCTCTACAATGTTAATGATTGCCCCATCGGGAATGATTGTGATGATGAAAACAAGTATGTTCATCCAAATCTTGCAGAAGCCTGTGACGGGATAGATAATAATTGTGATGGAAGTGTGGATGAAGGTTGCGGTTGTGATTATGGAGCAACCCAAAAATGTGGGTTCACCGATATTGGAAAGTGTGAATATGGAACGCAAACTTGCACCAATGGAACTTGGGGGCCGTGCTTGGGAGAGATTAAATCTATGTCGGAAGAGTGCGATAATTTAGATAACAATTGTGATGGCAAAACTGATGAAAACCTGACTAAAGCGTGTTCTACCATTTGTGGGAGCGGTGTAGAAACATGCATGAATGGGGTATGGAAGAATTGTAATGCATCAACACCCACCTCTGAGACTTGTAATGGAAAAGATGATGATTGTGATGGAAAAGTAGATGATACTCTTGAAAAATATGCTGGCTGTGGTCCGAACGGAGATGGGCAACAAAAGCAGATTTGTAATAATGGCTCTTGGGTAAATTCTGGCAGTTGTCTTGGTGGTGGAGTTTGCCAGAACGGTGAAACTTTAGACCAGCTGTGCGGTTCTGATACCGGAGAGTGCCAGAAAGGAACGCAATACAAGACCTGCAGCAATGGACAATGGGGCAGTTGGGGAACTTGCCAAGGGGAGGTTAAGTCAAAAAACGAAACTTGCAACAATAAAGATGATGATTGTGATGGAACAATCGATGAAAGTCTTACCCAAACCTGTTCTTCTGCTTGTGGCAGTGGCATAGAAACATGTGTGAGCGGAGTCTGGAAGAACTGCAGTGCACCGCAGCCGTCAGCAGAAGTATGTGATGATAAAGATAATGATTGTGATGGAAAAATAGACGAAGGAGATATTTGTAGTGGAGAGAAATATTGTGTAGAGGGAAAGTGTACTTTACTGGATGATTGTGTTGAAGGGGAAAATGGCGGGTTAATGTGCGTTATTAATTCATTTGCTTCTCCAAGTGCGTATCCATCTGATTTAGCTTGGGATGGAGAGCACCTCTGGTGTGTTGGAAAAGATTCTAATTCCTTACAAAAAGAGACTATTTATCAAGTATCTAAGAAAGGGGAAGTGATTTCATCTTTTTTATCTCCATATTTCAAAACAACAGGATTGGCTTGGGATGGCGAATATCTTTGGGTAGGGGATTATGACGGAAGTTTTAGTAAAGTGAATACCTTTGGAGAAGAGATTGGGGGATGGACTACCATTGGATGTGATGCACTAATGAGTCTAGGCTGGGACGGACAATTTTTGTGGATGATTAACGATTGTTATTTGACTGCATCTAAATTAGTAACAACTGAAGGAAATGTAATCGCAGACATAGTTGAAACTTTCAATTTGCCGGATAAGTGGATGAGGGGGCTCGCATGGGATGGAGAATACTTTTGGCTTGCTAAGACTTATGTACCGATTAGAACTATTAATAAACTAAATTCCGAATGGCAAATAATTAACTCTTTTGATTCTCCCGCTGCTGTTCCATGGGGCTTAACTTGGGATGGGGAGTTCTTTTGGCATGCTGATGCGGGGGATGAATGGTGGAAGAAGTGGGGGACGATATACCAATTAAAAATATTCGAAGATTAGGAGGTATAAAAAATGAATCTAGAACAAACAATTAAAAAGTCATTCGGAAAAATCAATCGTTTAGGCAGAGTTAGATGTTCTTGGGCTGGAAAAGCTGCCATTTACTCTTTAGTTGGAGCCCTAAGTGTTGTCAGTTACGAATGCGGCGGTGGCTCCGAGCAAGATACTTCCTCAGATAATGTTTCTATCAGCTCCGGAACTACCAATAGCGAAGGCAAAGCAGTTTTTACAGACAAAAATACCGAAGAAACCGTGAATGTTTTTGTCAGTAGCGAAGAGGGAGTTCCAATAGCAAATGCAGCAGCGGCTTTTTTTGACGGGGACAATTTTGAGATGTTCTATATTGAAGGGTCCAAATCAGATTATGTTCCCCAGTTAGGGCTTTTCCCTCACAACAGCGATCACCATTTTAAGTTAACTTCGATTAATACTGCACCTTGGACTATCAAAGATTACGGCGGGGAGGAAACCTACGTGAAATCGGTGGAAGAATGGCTACAACAAAGAGGGGCTTATAACGGGTGCTGGACTAAAGAAGAGATTAAAGCAAAGAATAAGATTTATTCTTATGTTTTGGGAACAATACTGGGAGGTGCTCAAGTTGTAAATACGTTAAAAGGTGGGCAAAGCCTTGCTGGAATCTGGGGAATAGAAATTGCGGATTACAATCATGAATTTTTTATCACACCGAAACCGGGGGAGGGCTATTTCGGGGATATAGCTTATTACAGCCCATTTACCCCCTCAACCGAGATATGCAACGATTTAGACGATGATTGTGATAACCAAATAGATGAAGATGGGGTTTGTGAAAAAACAAGTAGAACAACCGGAACAAGTTCAAATTCGGAATGTTACGATTTATATACACATTGTTACATGAACTGGGCGGATTGTATTGCAGATTGTCCTACGGGTAGTGAGGGGAAGGAATGTAAATGCGATTGTTATAAAGAGGGTCAAAGTTGTTGTGGAGAGATAACTTGTACTCCTACCGGAGACTACGCTGTAGCAACCATGTATTGTGATTCGATAAAATCAACACAAAATTTATGCAAATAATGAGTTACGATGACCAAAAATACAACTAAAAAACAATGAGGTAAAACACACTATGTCCGAACAAGAAATGTTATTGATTGAATCCAATGAGTACCTTAAATCGGGCATTCATATTGGAACTAAATTTAAGACTAAATATATGGCTGATTTCATCTACAAAACCCGGCCGGATGGATTAAGTGTTCTGAATCTGAAGAAGATAGATGAAAGAATCGGGTTAGCGGCTAATCTGTTGTCTCAGTACGCTCCTGAAGATATCTTAATCATCAGCCGCAGAGAAAACGGCTGGAAAGCATTAAAGCTCTTAACTCGGCTTACCGGAATCAGAGTTATCACCGGAAGATATCCTCCTGGAATTTTGACTAATACTGGCTTGGAAACGTTCACCGAGCCGAAGCTCTTGATGGTGTGCGACCCTTGGCCGGATAAAAATGCGGTTGATGATGCGAACCGAGTAGGAATCCCGGTTATTGCCTTGTGCGATACTAACAACCAGCCTAATAATGTGGATTTGGTGGTTCCCTGCAACAATAAAGGCAAGAAGTCCGTAGGATTGATATTTTACCTGATAACCCGTGAGTTCATGCGCAAGAAAGGCATGCTTGCCACCAGCGAAGAATTGCCCGAGAAGCTCGAGGATTTTATGGAGGAGTAAGATTTTTATTTTTTCGTTTTCTCGTTAGTTTAAGAGGTTTTGATGGCCCTGGTTAAGTCTACCCTCTACTAACGAAAATCTAAAAGTAGAGGGTATGCTTATATAGTAGCACAGTTTTTCCTAATTTATGGTCTACATCTACCGAAAAACTATCGGGAACAAGCAATATTATTACCTCCGGGCCTCGCAAAAAAAAGGCTCGAAAGTGATGGTTAAAGACATTGCTTATCTGGGAAGCAACTTGAAAGACGTTAAGAAAGCTCTAGATTCTTTGCCAGAGTATTCGGACCGGATCAGAAAAGCCTATAAAACAATCAATCATTTTTTGGAATCTAATCGATACCTGGAAAAAATTAAAGAACTTAAGTTAAAATCCGATTCATTCTTGGGAGAGAGACTCTTAGAAATAGAAGCCTGCAGATTGCATTATCTTCAGGAATTTCAAAAGAACCAAGAACTCACTAAAAAAGAGATTTTCAATGTTTTTGTGATTGAATTTGCTTTCAACACCACTTCTATGGAGGGGAATACCATCAATCTCAATGAGGCCAGGAAT